>DHOG01000080.1:0-5826 GCA_002410715.1 Ruminococcaceae bacterium UBA5396
CCAACGAAAAATACAAGGGCGATGCTCTGTTGCAAAAACGGTTTACGGTGGACTTCCTGATGAAAACGATGAAGGTCAACGAGGGCGAAGTTCCACAGTATTATGTAGAAAATAGCCATGAAGCCATTATCGACCCTACCGACTGGGACCTCGTGCAAGCGGAGATTGCCAGGCGCAAGACGCTCGGCAGAGCCTATAGCGGAAACAGTGTTTTTTCATCAAGATTGGTATGCGGCGATTGCGACAGTTTCTTTGGTCAGAAAGTTTGGCACTCAAACGATGCTTATCGCAAGGTGATATGGCGCTGTAACGGCAAGTTCAAAGGCGAAAAGAAATGCACCACTCCACATTTGGACATTGAAACTATACAGCAGAAGTTCCTGTTTGCCTATAATCAGCTAATGGAAAATCATGAAGGAGTCATCAGCGACTGCAATCAAATCCGCAACTTAGTTTCGGACTGTACGGAGCTGGATGCGGAGATTGACAAACTGACCGAAGAAATCGAGGTGTTGGCTGAGATGGTCAAAGCCTGCGTTAAAGAGAACGCTGCCTCGGTACAGTCTCAAGAGGAGTACACAAAAAAATATAACGCTCTGGTGAAGCGTTACGAAAAGACCTCCGTACGGCTTGACGCACTTGCCGCCGAGAAGTCACGCAAGCAAGACCGAGACCGTGAACTACGGCTTTTCATTGAATCGATAAAAAAGCAGCCCCTCGTCCTCGAAGTCTGGAGCGAAAGGCTGTGGGTGGGCTTGCTTGACAAAGCTACGGTTTTCCACGACGGCAGAATGGTATTCCAGTTTAAGAACGGCACGGAGATTGAGGTTGAGTTAAAGTCTGCTGTTCGCGAACAATACATATTGACAAAATAAGCTGAATCGTGTATACTTATAATACATGTTATACAATTCATACTTATTGAACGGAGGATATAAAATGAATAAACATAAAGGCAAATACGCTTGGACGGTCAAGGTGGGTGAAAAAGGACAAATCGTAATACCCAAAAAAGCCCGCGATATATTTGACATCAATCCCGGTGACACTTTGATTATTCTGGGTGATGAGCAACAAGGAATAGCAATACCTCCCAAAAACGCTTTAACAAAGCTTATTACAACGCTTTTTGATGGCACTATGCCTCAGAGGGAGGACGAGGAATGAACACTATCACAATTACAAACCTTTCAAAAAAGTACGGAGGATTTACGGCGGTAGACAATTTGAACCTGACGATTGAGCAAGGCGAATTGTTTGCCCTTTTAGGTGTAAACGGCGCGGGGAAAACCACAACTATAAAAATGCTGTCCTGTTTGATTAAGCCAACGAGCGGCAATGCAGTATTGCTCGGTGATAGCGTGAGAGAACACCCGCAAGCTGTAAAAGAGAAAATCAATATCTCGCCACAGGAAACAGCTGTGGCCGCCAACTTATCAGTAATCGAGAATTTAGAGCTCACAGCGGGCATTTACGGTCAAGATATTAAAACCGCAATGAAAATGACTGAAGAAATGGTGTCACAATTCGGACTTGATGGTGTTCGAAATAAAAAAGCAAAGCAATTATCAGGTGGTATGCAAAGACGGCTCTCTATTGCAATGGCTTTGATTTCAAATCCACAAGTCTTGTTTCTTGATGAACCCACTTTAGGGCTTGACGTACTTGCTCGCCGGGAATTGTGGGCATCTATTCAAGCATTAAAAGGAAAAGTGACCATTGTTCTTACGACACATTATTTAGAGGAAGTGGAAGCGCTGTCCGATCGCATTGGCATAATGGCAAATGGTAAATTGGCGGCTGTTGGAACGGTAGCTGAATTGACCGAGCAGACCGGCACAAATAAGCTGGAGGATGCTTTTGTTGTTCTTTCAGGAGGTGCGGTATGAGAATTATTTTGTTTACAAAACGCAATATTAAAGAGATTTTGCGTGATCCTATCAACCTCTTTTTCGGATTAGGATTTCCGTTAATACTTCTTGTGCTGTTGTCTGTCATCAACGCCAGTATTCCTCCCGAAGCGAACAATCCGATGTTTTCGATTGAAAATCTCGCACCCGGTTTAGCAATGTTCGGAACTGCATTCATGGCATTGTTTACAGGTATGCTGGTATCCAAGGATCGTACTTCGTCTTTCTTAATGCGCTTGTTCGCCTCACCTATGACATCTTTTGATTTTATATTAGGTTATACTTTACCAATGCTCGTTATGTCTTTGGCGCAAGCCGCAATAACTTTATTAGCTTCATGTATTGCAGGGCTTGAACTCTCCGGCAATCTCCTACTTGCCATCCTTGTGACAATGCTGACCTCGCTTTTGTTTGTGGGGTTCGGTTTATTATTCGGAAGTTTACTGAACGATAAGGCAGTAGGCGGCATTTGCGGTGCATTGCTTACGAATGTTGCAGGATGGTTGTCCGGGGTGTTTATTCCGATTGACTTAATAGGTGGCGCTTTCAAAAAAGCGGCTGAAATTCTACCGTTTTATCATAGCGTGCAAGCAATCAAAGCAACCTTAGACGGTAACTTTGTTGAAATACTGCCGCATTTGATAATTGTATTGGGTTATACGATTGTTATTTTTATACTTGCGATTATTGTTTTTCACCGTAGAATGAGCGGTGATAAGGCGTAGAGTTTATATGATGAGAGTGCTTGAGCTTCCAAGCAAAGCCGCTATTCCGTAAAAATAGGTTCTGGAACAGAAATGATCCGCAGAGATTTGGATGCTATGGCTGAAATCGATGGCATACAAGAAAAGATGCACACCCCTTCAAAAAAATGCACACCCCTCCGATATTTTGCACACCCCTCTATAAATCGTTAAACGAGGGTATGGAGCAAGGCAGAATTTTTCGGAGAAAGTGTGCATTTCTTGTTTCAATGGACCTGCGCGATGTTGCCATTTTTATGGGAAGGTGCGAAAAAGCCTTATTTCAAGCCATCTTCGGGCATAAAACAAGAACGCTAACCTCGATACTCACTGTATCAAAATTAGCGTTCTTATATGGTGGAGGCGAGGGGAATCGAACTGCCTTAGATAATTTATAACTGTTGTTATCTATTCACGATTTGACTTATATATTGCTGATAGCAAGCCGGTTTCTCATCCGATTCTAGCTAGATAGCGTTATCCATTATTAGTCAAAATCACCTGTTCTTGTCCGGCTTGTGTAACTTGTTTTTATGATGGATTATATATCGGTAGTTGCTATATCTATAGTTTGAATAGATTCTATCTTTCATTATCACGAAGTTGTCCTAATGAGCCGCCGGGATGGCGAAGCACATATTCTTCAGGAGTGATATTCCGCTTTTCCTGTAGGACTACGGACAAGCCCTGCAGTACCAGTGCTTCCGCTAAAATGGATGCTCTGGGGGCTCTGTTTAACGGACCGCCCTCATTTTTTACTCCGGCTAAAAGATGTGCATCTGCAAAACGTGCCAGCCAGGAATCAGAATTGCCGGTTACCGATATGATTTTGCAGCCGTTATTGCGGATAGCAATGGCGGTAGCTTTTAATTCGGCTGTTTCTCCGCTGTTAGAGATACAAATCACTACATCTCCTTCAATAAGCTGGCCACACGAACCGTGAACCGCTTCGGTACCGTGAAGAAAATAGGTAGGATTGCCGGTTGAGGACATAAGTGAAGCAACATAAGTCGCTACATGTGAAGGTTTTCCGATGCCGGTAATATGGATTCGGTTGCCTTTTGATTGAGCTTCCCAGATGATTTCGGCAGCTTTATTATAAAAATTGGCATCAATGTCCGAAAAAACCTTATCAAGCTCCTGCTTTTATAATTCGAGAAATCTGGTTAACGCATTCATTTTGTTCACAATCCTTATTTTAGAGTTTTAAATATTTCAATATCAAGACATTGTTTTTCCATGAATTCCAGCACATCATCAATCACCGGAAGGCTGGGCTGTGCCCCCATCCGGGACACTGTAATTGCGGCGGTTGCGTTTGCAAATCTCAGAGCATCTTCATGGGAGGCTCCTATACAGACTGCCGTACAAAAAGCGCCGACAAAGCTGTCGCCCGCCGCAGTAGGATCAACGACTTTCCCATAGTCAAAACAAGGACTCAGGAGGAATTCATTTTCATTTCCAAAAGCTGCTCCCCGGTTTCCCATGGTAATCAGAACGTTTTTGACGCCTTTTTCCAGTAAAGCATGGATTGCTTGTTTTGCCGAAACCGAATCCTTGACCGGTATCCCGGTCAGAATCGCCGCTTCATGCTCGTTTGGCGAGATATATGTAAGCAGGGACAGCAATTCATCCGAAAGGGGAGCGGCAGGAGCCGAGTTCAGCATGACCGGAACTCCGTTGTCATGGGCAATTCTTGCCACCTCCACGTTTATCTCCATGGGGATTTCCAGCTGTAATAGAACCATATCTAACTGCGAAATGGTATCTTTCAAGAAGGCAATATCTGAACATGTAATATCCATGTTGGCTCCGGGTACAACAAGGATTCGGTTCGAGGTTTGCTGTTCAGTCACCTCCAGTTGAACGTTTCCAATCGCAGTTGGCTTTTGGTCTGAAAGCGCAACCCTTGTAACATCCACGCCGGATTCGGAGACTGACTTTAAGATTTTAACTCCGAAATCATCTTTTCCTACCTTACCCGCCATAGCGACCTTGGCACCTAGGCGTGCCGCCTGGACAGCCTGATTCGCCCCTTTCCCACCGGGTGCAGTCTTAAAATCCAAACCGATAACGGTTTCGCCACTGTCAGGAAATCGATCCGTTGAAACAATTAAATCCATAACAAAACTGCCGACCACCAAAACCTTTGGCTTGTTATGCATGGTTAATCAATTCCTTTCTCAAAGTATTTCAGTTTAATTATATACAGATGTTTTTAGGGTTGCTCGGCATTCCTTATACAGATATGGACATTATTTGTCATTTGGAGTATAATTAATGAATATAAGAGGGGGAATGGGGTTTGTGTCTTTTGGGCATAAAACCCCGGAAAGGACATGGATCATAAATGAAAGCGTTTCATGAGATACGGCAATATGATTCCGATTTTATGGTTTGTTGTTCCTCCTATACAAATATGAGTTTCCTTTCACATTGGCATAAGGAAATAGAACTGATATTTGTACGGGAGGGATCTGCCAAAATCAGTGTGGCAGATCATAGTTTTGTTGCGCATGAGGGTGATTTGATCATTTGTGACAGTGAGTGTATCCATTATAGTGATTCTTATCAAATGAATAATATATTGGATTTTATTGTGTTTGATCCCGGTATCGTTATCTCCCTTGGACAATATTTCCGGTTTATCAATCCTTTGCTTAAAAGGGAAGAGATCAAAGAGAAGGGGCTTACTGCCTTCGTAGACAAACTGTTTTTGGAAATTCCAGAGGAACTAAAAAAGAAAGATACCTATTATCAGGAGATCGTCAGGGGCTTGTTATTTGAATTCTGGTATAAGGCAAAAAGATCATTTCCTTCAATTGATCCGTCAAAGCAAACCGGAAAACGATATGATATTGAAAATATGCTTCAGCAGCTAATTACCTATCTGGAAAACCACTATTATGAGAATATTCCGCTTAGTGTCGCTGCTGAAAAGATGAATTTTAGCCAGTGTTATTTTTCAAGATGCTTTAAAAAATATACCGGGGTTAACTACATAACTTACGTAAACATTTTGCGGATCGAAAATGCCATATACAGACTGCAGAATTCATCGGACAAGATTGCCAGCATTGCTTTGGATTGCGGTTTTACGGAGCTGCGTACCTTTAATCGTGTTTTCCGTCAATTTACGTCTCTTACTCCTTCAGACTTTCGCAGGCGGAAAG
>DHOG01000080.1:5982-15724 GCA_002410715.1 Ruminococcaceae bacterium UBA5396
AGGCGGAAAGATTTGGGCGGATATTCAATCTCGTTTCGCAACAGAAAAACCCCGAAGCACGAGCTTGTTGAAAATGATTCGTTTGTAGTGGTCAAGAATAATAAAAAGCTGTACAACATCTGACTGGCTCCTCAGCTTCGAGCTTGTTAAAAGCTGCTTACGCAAAAGCATGAAATACTTATTTCCAATAAAAATGGTGTATATCAGCATAAAAACAGGCCTATCCGATTTCGATTCGGAGGGGGGCTTGTTTTTTTGTAGTAGCTTACTTCTTGTTTAGATCTACTCTCAATCTGCTGGGATAGAAGCCATATCTTTTGCTAAAAATCCTCGAAAAGTAATAAGGATCATTAAATCCACAGGAAATGGCAATGGATTTGATAGGCAGATTGGTTTGCAGAATTTGGCTGTACGCATGCTCCAGTCGAAGTGATATGATAAACTCTGTGGGACTAATGCCCACATGCTTTTTAAATATTTTACTAAAATAGCTGCGGTCGATATTCATCTCCTCGACTATGGAGGAGACACTGAGGCTTGGATCGGTAAACCTCTCTTTTATAATAGCAACAGCCCGATAAGCATGCTGAAAGCTGGGGAGCTCGTCGTGCATCAATGGAAAATCTACCGGACTGGACAGATTTGACTGAAGTATGGAATATAAAACCTCATTGCATATAGAGTTATGCTTCAAAGTATTTGTTAAGATATTGGGCTGTGTATAGTTGAAAAAATCTTTAAAAAGAGGAAGCAACTCATCATAGCAGATATTTGTGATAATCGGGCGTTTGAACAAATCCAAAAGATAAGCAAGCCTGTCTACAACTGAACCGTCGATTGCAATCCACAAGTATTTGAAAGGATTTTGATAGTCGGCTGTTAATTTTATATTGTGACCCGGTAAAAAAACAAATATTGTATGCTCTTGAACCTCATACTCAACCGAGTCTGTGATATAAGTTCCTCTGCCTTCATGTACCAGATTAAAAACATAATGGTCCCTGACCGATGGTCCGTAGGTAAAATCCGGCTCGGAATTATGCGTTCCGAAATAATGTACATTCAATTCTTTCAAGGAAAAAGGGTTCCCCATAACATAGTCTTTATAAAACCCCAATTAATTACACCTCCAAATCGATACACACAAAAGTCCATCTAGAAACCGCAAAGATATATTTCAATTTTTCGTGCAGATGATATTATTCTTACATAAGGCACTAAAATTTATAGTTTTTATTCTATTTTATTGCATATTGTTATAATTTACAATACTATTTTTAAAATTATTGATTGTCAAAAAAGTGAAAAATAATCTATTAAGATTTGTAAGGGAGAGCGCCTATATGAAAAAGAGCATCAGATATACTGCTTTGCTACTATCAGTTATTATATCCATATCTCTTGCCGCTTGTCAAAAGCCTGACAAAAATACAGATTCTTCCGGTATGGGCATAGGGAACGTGACTACCGGCAGCACTGATGTTAGCCAAACCATAACTACCGGCAGCGGAACCAGCACTCAGGGCACTGCAACAGACAAAACGGGAAGCCAAGACTCAACAAAAGGCAGTACAGTCTCAAGCAAAGATGGTTCTTCGGTCTCCTCAACAAAACCTGTTACAAATATAAATGAAAAAAGATATGAGGCTGAAGCAGCAGCCTTGAAGAGCGGGTTTAAAGTTACAAACCCGGCGAATTACAGTGGCACCGGTTCGGTAAATGTGCTCGATACGGATGGAGCATATGTTAAGTTCACTGTGAATGTTTTGGAGGCCGGTAATTACGATGTCATTGCAGCATATGCCGCTCCGGCCAATAACGCCTGGTTTACTTTGTATCTCAATGGTGATACCAAAAATTATAAAGGTGTTTTCCTTCCCAAAGACAAAAGCTTTAAACGCTTATGCATACCAAACGTCGCATTGAAAAAGGGTAACAATATCATTCAATTTTATAACAATAAAGGCGGTGCGGTATTTGACTACATCGTTGTGACAAAACACGGACAGGATGAAAGCTATAAAAACAATGTCAAAGTAATTCCAATGTCATCTGAGCTTATCGATCCGAAAGCCACCCCGGAAGCCAGGGCGGTTATGAAGTATCTGGCAAGTATTTACGGTTCAAAAATATTAACCGGGCAGCATCTGTCACCCGGAGCGGGCAACCCTCAGATCGCTCTGATTAAGCAATATACGGGAAAAACACCGGCGCTTCGTGGCTTTGATATGCTGTTCCAGACAGACGGCGCTGACGATAAGGTGGAAATTGACAGCGCGATAGAGGCGTGGAAAAAGGATGGAGCGCTGGTAACCTTCTGCTGGCACTGGCGGGCCCGTCTCCAGTACGGGAAACAGTCAGCATATACAAATGATACCTCGTTTGATGTAAGCAAGGCGGTAATTCCCGGCACTGCAGAATACCAGATCATAATTAAAGATATTGCGGATGTCGCCGCGAAACTTAAAAGGCTTCAGGATGAGGGCGTTCCCGTTATCTGGAGACCCCTGCATGAAGCAGCCGGCGGCTGGTTCTGGTGGGGGGCAAAAGGCGCGGACAGCTACAAAAAGCTATGGGATATCGTTTATAACGAATTGACAGTTAAGCATGACATACATAATTTGATCTGGGTTTGGAATGGTCAGGGTCAGGATTGGTATGTCGGTGATAAAAAATGCGATATAGCAGGATATGACATATATAACGGTAAAAACCCCACCGATTATGATTATTCGCCCGGTTATCCCGAATATTCGCAGCTGATGAACTTTATGGGCGGCAGAAAGATGGTGGCGCTAACAGAAAACGGCCCGGTTCCCGATCCTGATATGCTGATTGGAGCCGATGTAAACTGGTTGTGGAATATGGTTTGGTTCGGCCATATTGGCGTTAAAATGAACGCATCCACAGCAGACTGGACAAAGCCCGAGGATTTGAAAAGATTTTACAACAGCGAATACTATATAACCTGCGAGGAGCTCCCAGATTGGAGCCAATATGTTAAGAAACACGGCAAGTAATTCAAATTGTTGTCAGTAAAATGCCCAAATAAATAAATGGAGGAAGAAGAAATGATCAAAACCTGGCAAAAGCTAGCCTCAGCAATCCTGGCTGCAGCATTAATTTTCGGCTCTACTGCAATTGTTAGTTCTGCGGCAAGCACCTTCGATGAAAGCGAAATTTTCGCGGGGGCACTCAAAATCAATTGGAGCAATACCATGCTCGAGGAAAACTCAGTTGCACTGCCCGATACCGGCTATGAGTTTACAATTTATCTTCCCGACACCGCCGTTATTCCTGCAGACGCAACCGGTCTTCGAATGAAAGTCGGCCAACAGTATGCGGATTCATCCAAATACACGCAGCAAGGCAGTGATGATCACGGCTTTGAGCTACAGATTTTTGACTGGGATTCACGTACCAATGACGAAGGTGAAAAAATCGACTGGGGCAACCGTGTTGTAGGCACAGAATTCACGGATGATTGGGGCACACATATTGCCGAACCCACAACAGGCGGGGAAATCTGGATGCAGTCTGCTTCAACCGCGCTTCAGGGCAGAACCCTTTACGGACCCGGCGGTTCATTAGGAGATCCCTTCGAACCGTTTACCGATCCTGTCGGTTACCACAGAGCACCCGATGCATATGCTGGGTATCTTGATTTGACCTTCGCGGATATGGATTATATCACATGGTCAAAAAACAATGGCACATTAACCAATGAATCGATTGACAGAATTATATTCAAGCAGGCCGCAAATAAGCTTTATGGCATGATCCACTACTTTGGCGATATCGAAATTATGAAGGGCGATACAGCAGTCGGCAAGCTGATTGACTGGGAAAGCTATTCAAAGGATGAGCTCGCCGGTATTCTTGGTCTGAAAGTTGCAAACAATCAGATCATAGATCCGGTAGGAACAGCTGCTGGCCTCGATGAAATCGGTGAGGTTTCTGTTATTGCGAATGATGCAGATGACGATAGTCATACTGTTGTAGGGCAGCATGAGAACGCGCTTCGCGTAAAGGTAGGAAATGACGCAACAGGGAATAATGCAGCCATTACCCTGCCCACATTACCTGCAAACTTAAAGAATATTAAGTTCTCATATTCCATGCGTCAGGCAAATCCGATACAGTACATTGTTCGTGCCAATGATCTTCATATTCCGGATGATATTTCAAATATTAACTTCTTTGTTGATTTAGCAGACGGCAGCAAAGTATACCCCGGCGACGGAGATTTCTATGCGAATGCAATGATCATGAAGAGATTAAATTTTGTTCCCATCACATGGGAGGACGTATTTACGATTCGTGAAGGTTCGGGAACATTTAAAGAGGCGAATAATGCATGGCTGAGATATTACAAATTCTTTGACGCCGATGTGAATCTTGACCTTACGAAGATGGATATTTCGACCAATTCTAATGAAATCACAAAGCTCAACCTTACGCTGGAAACCGAAGAATACAAGAACCAGTTCATGTATATAGGCAATATTATTGGCGTCAATGATGCAGACGAAGAAGTGACACTGATTGATTGGGCAAACGAATCCAATCCCACATCATTGATTAGTGGCCTTGGCACAGTTGAAGTAGACGATGCAAAGGTGATTGCCGCAACAAGCCTAACAGGCTATGTTGCCGATGATAGGGTCAGTCTGGGTGACATTACCTATATTCCGCCTGAAGAGGACGAGGAAGAGGAAACCACGACTACAACCACTACAACAGAACCTGATCTGGATGATGATGACGAAACTGATGATACAGAAGGTAACAATGATAAACAGGGCAGTGATAATGTTGATACAGGTGTGGAAACACCCATAGCGCTTGCTCTAGCAGCAGTAATTGTTTCAGCTGCCGCATTGGTACTTGCAAAGGGCAAAAACAGGATGAGTCATATGGGCTGAAACTTATAGCAGCATAGATCAAGAGTGAGAGAAGAAATCCCCCTCTGATTATACGAATGACGAGGGGGATTCTTTGCTTAAAATCCTGAATTGCCCGCCTGATTTACAAGATGAATGATTATTAGATAAGGCGGCTTTTATGAAAAGAGAGTTATTTTGCAAAGGATATACTTGGGGCTGGTGCTCACGTAAGGGTGATTACTTAAAGCCTTGCGCTGATAGTTCGCTTCGAGAGCTTAAGGAAATGGGCGCTGAGTGGGTAGCAATATGCTTCGACTTGACTCAGGATACATTTGCTTCCACTCGAATTTATTTTGATTATTCACGTACAGTTACGGATTTGGACATTATCAATGCTGTACGGATGGCAAAAGATATTGGATTCAAGGTATGTCTGAAACCTGTTGTAAATCCTGCTGACGGTGTGTGGAGACAGTACATCAACTTTCCGGATGAAGCACCTCAGTATTGGGATCAATGGTTTAAAAGCTATACCGACGCGATGGTGCATTATGCTGACCTTGCACAGTATTTGAACTGCGAAATGTTCTGTACCGGCTGTGAAATGGGCGGCGCCGACCGTAAAACAGATTATTGGAAAAAAATGCTTACTACGGTAAGAGAGCATTATGACGGCTTGCTTACATACAACTTTCAATATGACCGGGGAATCAATACCGAAGTATGCGGAGAGCTTGATGCAATTGGGTTGAGTTTATATCATCCGGTCGGAAGAGTAGCAGATGATGTTGAGGGCATGGTTTCAGAATTCAGAAAAGTTGCGGACGATTTAAAAAAAATACACGATATCACCAAGAAGCCGATTCTGTTTATGGAAACCGGCTGTGTAAACGGCAAGGGTGCCACCAAAGAACCCTGGGCGCATCAATTCGATGAAAATGACGAGGACGAGCAGGAAAGATTCTATAAATCCATTATGGAAGTGTTTTGGGATCAGGAATGGTTCTCGGGCTACTTCTGGTGGGATTGGCCATCCAATCTTTATCCGATAGAAAAAGCGAATGAAATCATATCATTCTGTATTTATGGCAAAAAAGCTTCTGCTGTTTTGAAGGATTGGTATTTAAATAGATAAGGTAGGAACATACAATGTCTGAAATAAAAGTATCAGGAATAAATATACCCAATATGCCGTGGCAGAATAAGCCTGCTGATTGCAGCAAGCCTATATGGCGGTATACCCAAAACCCAATAACCGACTGGAATCCTACGCCAAAATGCGCACGCATTTTCAATAGCGCAGCCATTCCGTGGAACGGCAGGTTTGCAGGCGTATTCCGCGCAGACCACATAAATGGAGTTCCTCAGCTGCATGTCGGATTCAGCGATGATGCTATCCACTGGAAATTTGAAGATGAAGAAATCCGTTTTGTTGATGAGAATGGAAATGCGTATCAGCCCAACTATGCATATGACCCGCGTGTAGTAGAAATAGACGGTGTTGTTTATGTTGTATGGTGCACAGACTTTTCGGGTCCTGTTCTGGGAATCGCCCGTACAACCGACTTCAAAACCTTTGTGCGGATGGAGAATATCACTACGCCATATAACCGCAACGGGGTATTATTTCCTCGGAAGATTAATGGTAATTATGTTATACTCACGAGGCCGAGCGACAACGGACATACAGCATTCGGCGATATTTTTATTAGCGAGAGTCCGGATCTTGTATATTGGGGCAAACACAGAAAGGTAATGAGTGCCGGAGGCGGTTGGTGGCAGGGACTTAAGATTGGTGCCGGGCCAATTCCGATTGAGACTTCTGAAGGCTGGCTCCTTTTTTATCATGGAGTATCGGGAACCTGCAACGGCTATGTATACAGCCTTGGTGCAGCTCTTCTGGATCTTGATGAACCGTCTAAGGTATTATATCGAACTGGAAATTATCTTTTGACTCCTGAGATGCCCTATGAAACAACAGGTTTCGTTCCCAATGTATGCTTTCCCTGCGCATCGCTTTGTGATGCCGAAACCGGACGGATTGCGATTTATTATGGTGCCGCCGATACATATACAGCTTTGGCGTTTACCACTGTGAATGAAACGATTGAATATATGAAAAAGAATCATGTAAATGTAGGTGGCGACAACTCTGTCTGGAGATAAGCCCACAATATCTAACCCGGGGGTGATTCAAGAATGGCTAAAAAATTTAAAAAAGTTTTGTGCTTGATTATGGCAGCTGTGCTTAACATTTCTGTTATTTCATATGCCGGTGCGGAACAGGCAGCAGAAGACAAAGGTGAAGCTGCATCCTTTAGCCAAAGTGAATACGACCGGTATTACAGCAAGGCAGCGGAGTTTCCGTTTATCAATGAAAATATTTTGCTTGAAGCGTCTTCGGCAGAAAATTTCGAGAAAGAAATCATTATTGCCAATGCTGCTGACAGCGGCGGCAATGATGTGTCAAAGCCTGCGGTATTGCTCAATGAAATCGGTACTAACAAATTAAAGTGGAATATTACAGCAGAAAAGGATATGAGATTCCAGGTCATCCTGACCTATTTGCCCCAGTCAAAAGGGGAAAATTTAAAGGTTTCTCTACTGATAGACGGAGCAGCGCCTTTTAATGATTCCAAAGCCATATCACTGCGGAAGGCATATAAAAACCAATACGGGATCAAAGCTGATAAATACGGAAACGACCAGCGTCCGCCTATGCATGAGGTGGAGCAATGGCAGGAGTTAAGGCTGCAGGAATTTGAGTATTTCAATCCCGAGCCGTTTTCCTTCTATGTCGCAAAAGGTAATCATACCATCACGCTTTCCGCAGTCGAGGGAGAGGTTGCTGTTGCTTCTGTCCTGCTCTGCGGTGAGCAGAAAATTGAAGATCATAAGGATTATCTCAAAGCAAACGGGTTTGAAGGGCTTGTCAATGCCGGTGTCATAAAAAAACAGGCTGAAGACACTTTTATGGTATCATCTCCTTCAATTTACGCAGTGGCAGACCGAAGCAACAGCGCGATTGAACCGCAAAGCCCCGATAAGGTGAGGCTGAATGTTCTTGGAAACGGAAACTGGCGGTTTGATGGTCAGCAGGTTACATGGAAAATCAAAGTGACCGAAACCGGCTTTTATAACATTGCCTTTAAGGTGAAGCAGTCCATTCTACGGGGAATGAATGTGACAAGAAAGCTCTATATTGACGGAGAAGTCCCATTTACACAAGCCGGCACAATCGAGTTTCCCTACAACAGCAAATGGTACATAAAAACGTTGGGCGACAAATCTCCGCAGGCGGTTTATCTAACCGCGGGTGAGCATACTGTCACGCTGGAGGCGCTGGCCGGGGATACTTCACCTACATTAAAAACGCTTAGCAATTCGCTGTATGAGTTAAATAAGCTTTACAGAGAAATTATCATGATAACCGGCACCAATCCAGATCCTATGCAGGATTATAAGCTTGATCTACAGGTTAACGACCTGATCGGCAGGCTTGAAAAGGTACGACAGGCTATACATGCAGAGGGAAATCGACTGGAAAACGTCTTTGGAAGCAGCGTGTCGGAGGTTTCGGTCTTAAACGAAACGGCCTACCTGCTTGATAAGTTTATATATGACCCAGATGAAATTGTAAACAGCCTAAATGTTTTTCGGGATAATATCAGCGCACTCGGTACAACACAGCTAAAACTGCAGGAGCAGCCGCTGGATATGGATTATCTATGCCTGTATGGCAGTGAAGCAAAGCTGCCTTCGGCAAAACCCGGCATTTGGGATTCAATATTGTTTGAATTTAGAAAGTTTGTTGCGACATTTTACAATGACTATAACGCGGTCGGAGAAAGCGGAGAGGATGCCGTTGAAGTTTGGATGTCATCCGGCCGTGATCAGACACAGATACTCAGAAGAATTATTGACGATGAATTTACTCCCAAGACAGGCATAAAAGTCGGACTGAATATCGTAAGCACCGGAGATGTGCTGATCCAGGCCACACTAGTAAACAAAGGCCCCGATGTGGCTTTAATGGTTCCCAAGGAATACCCCATTAATCTGGCAATGCGAAACGCTTTGATTCCTGTCTCGGATTTTAAGGATTTCAATTCGGTTAAGGAACGATTCTTAGACTGTTCCATGATACCGTTTGATTATAAAAACAACTATTACGCATTGCCGGAGACATTGGATTTCAGTATGATGTTTTACCGCAAGGATGTTTTCGACGAGCTTGGACTTCCCCCTCCAAACACGTGGGAAGAGTTCTATGATGTGGTTTCGTTCTTGCAGCGAAGGCACATGACATCAGGAATCCCTGATAATCAGGGAACGTTTGATATGTTCTTATATCAAAGGAACGCATCCTTTTACAAGCCTGATCTGAAATCAACCAATCTTGATTCGGACGAGGCGCTGGAATCTTTTGAGGAATGGACCAATCTTTACAGAAAGCTTGGAATGCCCCGCTCATTTGACTTTTTTAATCGGTTCAGAACGGGTGAAATGCCAATTGGCATCGTGAGCTACAATTTCTATAATCTGCTGACTGCTGCTGCACCGGAGTTGGCTGGACAGTGGGATATGCTGCCCATTCCCGGCAGGATAGATAAAAGCGGTGATCTCAACCGCAGCGAGGGCTCAAACGGTTCGGCCAGTATTATTCTAAAGCGAAATAACAACCCCGAAGACAGCTGGGAATTTGTGAAGTGGTGGACCAGTGAAGAGACGCAGGCCCGATACGGAAACGAGTTAGAGCAGCTTATGGGAACGGCGTCTAGATATAATACGGCAAATATCAATGCAATGAGCCAGCTGCCCTGGTCAAAAAAGCAGCTCGAAAAGCTGAAAGAGCA
>DHOG01000080.1:15918-17378 GCA_002410715.1 Ruminococcaceae bacterium UBA5396
AAGAGCAAATGGAAAGCTTAACCGATATGCCTCAGGTACCGGGCAATTATATTGTTACCCGAAACCTGACCAATGCGTTTAGAAATGTATGCGATACAGGAAAGAATCCACGTGAAATGCTTACAAAATACAATTCCGATATTAACAAGGAGCTAACGCGCAAGCAATCAGAATTTGAATAGGCTCAAAAGGAGGGCAGCATGAAACCATATAAGCGACGCAAAATCAACGGAAGCTCAAACGGTCTAATCAGCTATATTATGTGTGCTCCCTTTCTGATACTATTTCTTTGCTTTGTGATTATACCGATTCTTTCAGCAGTGTTTCTCAGCTTTACGAACTTTAACTTATTGGAGGCACCAAAGCTCAGCGGCCTGCAGAATTATAAACAGCTTCTGGTCAACGATGATGTGTTTGTAATTGCAATAAAAAATACCCTTATATTTTCTTTTATAACAGGACCCATCGGTTACTTTCTAAGCTTCTTTTTTGCATGGCTGATCTCTGAACTGCCAAGGCGGGTGCGCTCGGTAGCAGTTTTGGCGTTTTATACTCCGTCTTTGACCGGCAACGTGTATTTTATATGGAAATACATTTTCAGCGGGGACTCCTACGGTTTGTTAAACGGCACGCTTTTTAAGCTGGGGTTGATATTATCACCCATCCAGTGGCTGACGGATAAACGTTATACCATGGCGGTTGTAACCATCGTGATTCTTTGGCTCAGCATGGGGGCAGGATTCCTTTCCTTTATTGCGGGATTCCAGACCCTCAATCATGAGCTAAGCGAATCCGCATCCATAGACGGTGTCAGCAACCGCTGGCAGGAGCTTTGGTATGTTACATTGCCTCAGCTTGTTCCCCAGATGGTTTTTGCGGCGGTTATGTCAATCTCCGCTTCATTCTCAGTCGGCTATCAGAGCATGGAGCTTACAGGCTTTCCGAGCACCGATTATTCAACCCATACAATTTTACTGCACATGCTGGATTTCGGCACAATCCGTTATGAGATGGGATATGCGAGTGCTATTGCTGTTGTGCTGTTTCTGATGATGCTGCTGACATGGGCGGTTGTAAATAAGCTTCTTAGAAAAATCGGGTAGCACTTAGCATAGTGCCAGACAAAGTTTTTATGAAAGGAATGTTGAAGCAATGATGTTGAAGTTGCCAATGAAGCATCATTACAAAAAGAAAAAACTGATGCGTTCCACTGCTGGAAACATTACCTTTACGCTGATTGTATTTATGACAGGAGCTTTTATGGTACTGCCGCTTGTCTATGCGGTTGTTAATGCCTTTAAGCCGATTAATGAACTGTTTTTATTTCCGCCCCGATTTTTTGTAAAGCACCCGACTCTTGAAAACTTTTCGATTGTATCGGAACTGCTCAGTAATCTTTGGGTTCCGCTTTCAAGATATCTGTTTAACAGCGTTTTTATCAGTACCATCGGAACCCTACT
>DHOG01000080.1:17533-18301 GCA_002410715.1 Ruminococcaceae bacterium UBA5396
GTACCATCGGAACCCTACTATGTGTTGTGGTATCATCGTTATGCGCATTTCCGTTGGCAAAACATCGCTTTAAGGGCAGAGTGTTTATTCTGCAGGTGGTTATTTGGGCCATCCTTTTTAGGCCGGAGGTTACAGGGATCGCGCAATATGTTGTAATTGCTAAAATGGGCATTATGGACTCCTATCTGGCAATATTGCTCCCGGCACTTTCGGGTTCCTTTGGCGTTTTTCTTCTGAAGCAGTTTATGGAAACAACCCCGGACTCGATTCTGGAATCGGCAAGACTTGACGGTGCTCACGAATTCAAGGTTTATTGGAGCATTGTCATGCCAATCATGAAGCCGGCATGGATCACTCTGATGATTTTCACCTTCACCGGGCTTTGGAATACAACAGGAGTCAATTATATTTACACCGAGAGCAAACGCATGCTGCCGGCTGCTTTAAGTCAAATTTCGGCAGGCGGAATTGCCCGGGCGGGCGCAGGCAGTGTGGTCGCGTTTTTACTAATGATTCCGCCCATTTTGCTGTTTGTTTTCACGCAGAGTAAGATCATTGAAACCATGGCGCATTCAGGTATCAAGTAGAAGAGATGTGGGAATCCAGAAAGGTTGACAAGGAGGTTCGTGATGGGCACCGGAAAATTTAAAATGATAACGGCTGTGGTCGTCCTGCTATTGTTTACTGTACTGCCCTTGTCTGCCGATGCACTTATCGCCGGGGAAAACCCATACGAAGGGTATGATTATAATACATGGGATGAATCGG
>DHOG01000080.1:18477-29397 GCA_002410715.1 Ruminococcaceae bacterium UBA5396
CGGCGCCCTCAGGATACTCACCGTCTGAAATTTTGGACAGTGAAATCATTGGCACTCAGCTGAATAAACCTACCGATATTTTTTATGATAAAAAGAACAAAAAGATTTATATTGCCGATTCGGGCAACGCCAGGGTTCTGGAGCTTGATAGCAATTTTAAGCTGACCAGATCCATTGAGACATTTATTGAAGACGGCACAGAACAGGCATTTTTTCAGCCTGAGGGCGTTTTTGCGGACGGCAGTGGCAACCTGTATATTGCAGATCCGGGACTTTGCGCTGTAATCAAGATTGACGGCGACGGCAAGCTCAGTCAGAAGATAGAAGCGCCCGATTCCTCGGCTGTACCAGATGGATTCTTTTTTCAGCCCTATAAGGTGTGTGTAGATACCAGAGGTGTAATCTATGTATTGTCCAAGGGAAGCTTTATGGGGGTCCTACAATATGACGAGAGAAATATTTTTCTTGGATTCTTCGGCAGCAATACGGTCATTCGAACCGCCGATGCTTTAAAGGATTACTTCTGGCGAACCATATATTCACGTGAACAGCGCAAAAAAATGAGGCGTCTGGTACCCATTGAAATATCCGGCATGGATATTGACATCGAAAACTTTTTATACACTACAACTACAAAGGAAGAGTTCGGCCAGCTAAAAAAACTTAACACACTCGGACAAAATGTAATGGAGCAGGCGGAAAACCTGCGGAACAGAACAGGTACAGTTTACGCTGATTTAAAGAACTTTCATGATGTTACAGGCGGACGGGACAGAGGCCCGGCGATCATTGATGCCGATGTTGATGATGAGGGTTACATCAACATCCTGGACAGCGTAAGCGGGCGTGTCTTCCAATATAACGACCAGAGTGTTCTGGTGTCGGTGTTCGGCGGGATGGGGAGCTTTGACGGTCTGTTTGAAAATCCGATTGCACTGGAATCCATTGATAATAAGATCGTTGTACTTGACAATACAAGCAGCAGGATCACCGTATTTCAGCCCAACGATTATATAAAAAGTGTACGCAAGGCTTTGACCTTGTATAAAAAGGGACGCAATGAAGAGGCCCTTAAGCTTTGGCAGGAGGATATTAATCTAAGAAACGCCAATTTTAACATGAGCTATGTTTCGATGGGCAAGGCCTATTATCAGTTGGGCGATTATAAGCGTGCAATGGAATATTTTAAAACAGCTCAGGCACGAGGCCTTTATTCGGAGGCATATTCGGAATATAGGAAACAGCAGATGGGGGAATATTTTATTCCGATATTTGCCGGTATAATTCTGCTGGTTGGCGTAGCATTCTATCTTCTCATTTGGGAAAGGCCGCAGAAGGAACCCGTGATGTTCAGCGCTGTAAAAAGCCCCTGCAAGTATGCGCTCCTGTCGTGCATCAGACCCAAAAGCGCGTTTGAGGCGATTAAACCCAAAGCAAGGTCAATGCCGTTTCTCATTACGTCGCTGTTTATAGCGGGATTATGGTTTGTGATTGAAATCATAAGCAAACGCATGACCGGATTTATTTTCAGCAATGTTGATCTGAGCAAGTTTAACGGTATTAACGTTTTTATAACCACTACCGTGCTTCTTTCGCTCTGGTGCGTTGTAAACTGGGCTGTATGCACCCTTTTCGACGGCAAAGGTCATTTCTGTGATATATTTGTGGTATCTTCTTTCTCGCTGATACCGTTTTTGATATCAAAGCTTGTTTGTGTGGCATTAAGCCATGTTATGACCATAGAAGAAGCTGCATTCTACGGAATGGTTGCGGTTATCGGGATTATCATCTCTTTGTTGGTGTTAATATGCGGACTGACAGAGATTCATGAATACTTGGTCGGCAAAGTTCTGGCCACAGGATTGATAACCCTTGTCGGTATTGCCGTGGTGCTGTTTCTGCTGGTGGTCCTACAAAGCATTATCGGCCAGCTTTATGGCTTTGTCTCTACCCTGGTAAAGGAAATAATTATAAGGAAATAGTAGATTTTCTGATTCCGCCAGATATTAAACCGGTATGAAGGGAGTGTTGTGCGCATGCGTAAGTGGGTAAAAGCCATCGCCGTTTTTATGGCATTCTGGTTGCTTAGCGGGTGCGGCAGCAACCAGACGGATGTTGCATATAAACCGAAATCGGTTTCATACATAACTGAAACCTATAACAGTCCCGCTGAGTTGAATATACCCGCGGAATACACAAAAATGGCCGAGAGCCCCCGCATGATGCTTTTTGCAGACCAAAAAACAGGCAGGTTTGTACTTGTTGACAAATCAGACGGCAAAGTATGGGACTCTAATCCTGCGTGGGTAGAAGACGATGAAACCAATGCCAGCGCGGATATGTTATCCCAGCTTGTTGTGGAATACTCAAATTTTACTGACCGCCTGAATTATGCAGGCAGCTATACCAGTGCGGTGATGTACGCAGATCAGGGCGGTCTAAGTGTAGCCAAAACCGATCATGGATTCCGGGCTGTCTATACTTTTATGCAGGAAGGCTTCCGGATACCTGTTGAATACTCCATCGAAAAGGATTATTTCGAGGCAAAGATTGTGACTGCCGATATACAACGCAATCAGGATGTCTGCATTACCCAGATTACATTACTGCCTTTCTTTGCGGCAGGCAGTGAAACCGATAACGGTTATATATATGTGCCTGACGGATGCGGAGGTATTATCCGTTTTAACAACCAAAAAGGCGAAAGCAGTTATGACCAGACCATATACGGATATGATACCGGGCGTAACAGAAAGTGGGATTATTTCAAATCCCAGCAGGCGGTATTGCCGTTTTTTGGGATCTCGGTGAATGGCAAAAGCCTGCTGACGGCAATTCACAGCGGTGCCGAGCAGGCCAGAGTAAGCGCCGGTGTTCCGGGTGGGGACTATTCGGGGAATTGGGTCAACGCAACCTTTACCTACCATGAAAGCGCCCCGGTAGATATCGTATCAAGAGAAAATTCGAGTGCGGATGAAATTGTTACCTTTGCATCAACAGCCGTGAAACAGCCATGTTTTACCCTACGCTACTATCCGGCGAAGGATGATTCCTATATCTCACTTGCTGAAAGAGCGAGAGAATATTTGATAACAGAGCAGGGCATGGCTTCAAAAGCCACTGAAACCGACATTCTGCACTTCAATATTTACGGCGCATTCAGAAGAATGAAAAACAGTGTTCTGGGAATTCCGTATATCGGAACTGATACCGCAACCACATTCATTCAGGCTGAAAAAATCTTAAAATTAAGGGACCGGGGCAAATCACAAATATGTGGTTTACATGGCGGCAGGATATTCCAGGCGGAAACACATTCATTGCAAAGGGAAAGATCAAGATTTACTTCGACGGTGAAAGCAGTCCCCGTATTAACGCGGATATTGCCGATCTGGTAGGAGGGAAGATTAAGCCCTTTGATACACCGATGGCGTTGGATTCTTCAAAGTCTGCCGGGGGCTGGAACTTTTATGTACCCATGACCTTTAAGAAATCCGTCAAAGTCGTTGCAGAAGGCGTCGGGTATTTTCATATCGGTTATCAGCAGCTTCCTGCAAACAGCAATGTGAAAACATTTACCGGTAAAGAGGATTACAGCAAGGTTAAAAATATGTATCAAAGCCCGGAGGCTCTGCCTACAAAGGCATCCTCCGGCACAAAGGTCAACTCCAGCGGGAAGCTTACGGGCAGCGGAGATAAAATTAAGCTGTTGGATGTAAATGGCAGTCGCAGCATTTATGCGATCAAAGTAAGAATACCTGAATTGCAGACAATGATGGCGAAAGGCGATTTCAGAGACCTCGATCCTAGAATTGATCGCTATAAGAGCCTGCTTCAGCAGATTCGTATCCGCGCCTACTGGGATGGAGAAAAAAATCCGTCGGTGGATGCGCCAATCGGTTCGTTTTTCACCACAAGTATTTTCGCGGCCTATGAGACCAAAACGCTTGCCATGGGAATATTAAACGATGGAACCATGTATTGCTATCTTCCCATGCCCTTCAAATCGAGCGGCAAGGTAGAGTTGATTGCTATGGGTGCTGTTAATGCAGAAGATATAACCGCTGAAGTCTATCATGCGCCGTTTAATGGTCCATGGGAGCATACAGGTTATTTCAAAACGCAGGAAAACATTCGTACACAATCAGGCCAGCCGGTTCTGCTTCTGAAGGAATCCGGCATGGGTCAGTTGGTTGGTGTTGTGCAAAACATTGATGGCCCTGCTTCGGAGCGCGCTGAATATTTGGAGGGTGACGAGCTTTTATATGTTGACGGCAAGTATACCAGCACATGGCTTGGAACCGGAAATGAGGATATGTATGGCGCGGGATGGTATTTCTCAGGAGATGCCAGCAGCAGCGACCCCAGAACCCGGAGGGGGATATTCAATCACCCGCTTTATGGACTTACCGAACGTCAGTATAGCAATATAAACGCCAGAGAAAACTGGTCAATGTATCGTCTGTTTGTAAACGACGTAATTACCTTCCGTGACGGTATCAGCTTCTGGATGGAAGCCAGCGGAAACCCGCCGATTAATGGTACAAAGGCGAGATTTAATACGTTGGCACTTTATTATCTGATGCCCGGCGGACAGAAGATGGTAAAGACCGATTCACTGGATCACGGAAATGCAGCTTCTCTGAAAGCACATAACTATAAGACCGGAGTTACACCGATTCAGAAAAAAATTCCTGCTATCTATGATATGTATATGAATACCGGTAAAAAGGCTACGCTTAGCGGTGTCTGGATGAAGTCGTGGAGCGAGTTCACAATGAAAATAGACCCCGATAATGACGGAATACTATTACGCCGCACCATGGATGTTTCTATGGAAATGGTTGCACACGGTCAATCGGCGGACGTGTATGTGAATGGTCAGAAGGTTGGAATATGGATGGCGGACAGTCCGATTGGATATGATACCATGATATCCGCTGTACAGACCGACTTTATTATTCCGGCACAGTATACCCGCGGCCGTCAGAGTGCTACGATCAAAGTAGACGGGTCAAACAGTGCTGTTACATGGACAGAGTTCGGATACACCGTATATTCAATCAACGGCCCCAAGGTTGATAAAATAATCAAAGACAGTACCGGTAATACCACCGGAAAAACCAGCAAAAAACCTACGTCAAATACAGATAATGCAAGCCAAAGCGGTACATCTCAGACTTCGGGCTCTGCATCCGCCGATATTTCCGGCAGCGACCATACCGAAGGCACAACTGGGGGTAGCGAAAAAACCGGATCGACCGAGCCTAACGAGGATAAAACGAACGGCGGCATCGGTGCAGGCACGATCGTGATGATTGTACTGGCAGTGTTGACGGCAGGCGGCGGAGTTACCGGAATGGTCGTATATTTGAAGAAACGAAAGGGATAACAGGTTTATGGGCGCTTTAGATACAATTTTTAAAGTAGACAAGGATGTAAAAAGCCACCGGCAGAGCGGGTGCGAGACATCCAACAAGAGCTTAAAACAGGGCGAAGCCCTGACTCTGTTTGAAGTAAGCGGACAAGGAATCATACATCATTTATTTGTTTCCCATTCAAGAGCTGAGGAAAGTGTTCTATTGCGCCGCAATCTGATTTTGCGGATGTATTGGGACGGGGAAGAGAATCCATCGGTTGAATCACCGCTTGGTGACTTTTTCGGGCAGGGATTCGGGGAGCATTATGATTATCAGTCAATGCCGATGATGGCGACACCCTCGGACGGCGACGGACTGGTCTGTAATTTTCCAATGCCGTTTTCGCAGAACGCCAGAATTACGGTGGAGAATCAAAGCACTGCCGACGTGACCATGAGCTGGGCAGTAGAATACTCCGAATGCAGTGTGCCCCCGGATGCAGGCCGGTTCCATGCTTCATGGCGGCGCCAGTATACCGATACGGCGCTTGGAAAATGCGGAGAAAATGAATGGGCAAGCCTTTCAGATATCCATCCGATTAACTGCGGTGATGAAAACAATTATGTTTTTGCTGACATTAAAGGGCATGGGCATTTTGTAGGCATTAACTACTATGTCGAAAACCCTTCTCCCATGTGGTATGGCGAAGGCGATGATATGTGGTGTATTGATGGAGAGCCATGGCCATTTTCGATTCATGGCACCGGCACCGAGGACTTTTTCAACTCATCATGGTGTCCGACAGATCATTATGTTCACCCGTATTATGGATATCCCAAGCTTCCTTTTCAGCATTTCGGATGGATCGGGCGCACTCATTGCTACCGTTTCTTTATAGAGGATCCAGTTTATTTTGATAAATCCCTGCGTGCGTCGATTGAACATGGACACGGAAACAGCCTCTCCCTTGACATCTGCTCGGTTGCTTACTGGTATCAGGCCGAACCTCATATGGCTTATCCCGAGCTGCCTGACAATGCGGGCAGAGAGCTGAGACCTGTCATCGAATCAAACGAGGTTATCCGCTGGCGTGACAGCTGGCTGAGAGAAATGCGCGCAAATGGAGCAGAAGGCACACTTTGGGGAACAGAACCGTTTCCTGAAAAGCTGAAAGCCGCTTTGGGCAGACTGCCTGAGGTTTCCGAAAAAACAGGTGATTAAAGCACAGTAAGCATTTGAAAGGATTGGCCATAGTATATGGGCGTAATGAATGATATTTATATGCTGAAAACCGGCATAAAAAGCAGACGTGAATCCAGCTTTGACCGTAAAGGCGGAAATGGTGACTGCAGATGGATTGCCGCCAACGATACGTTAACGATTGCGGATATAGAATGTGCGGGGATTATTAGGCATATCTGGTTTACACATACCGACGACCATCCGGAGGATTTAATCCGGCGCAACCTTATCTTGCGCATGTATTGGGATGATGAGGAGACTCCGAGCGTAGAAGCGCCGATTGGCGATTTCTTCGGACAGGGATTTGGTGAATATTATAATTATATCGCGCTGCCAATTCAGGCTTCGCCTGCGGGTGGCAGAGGACTTGTCTGCTATTTGCCGATGCCATTCGGCAAACGCGCAAGAATTACACTCGAGAACAACACCGACAATGGAGTTACTGTCTACTACTATATTGATTATGAGGTTCATGAAAGTATTCCGGATGATATGGGGCGGTTCCATGCCCAGTGGCGCAGAGAAATTACTTCACCTCATACGCATCTGCTTGAAAACGAATGGAACGCCTTAAGTGATGAGCATCCTTGTAATGTAAATGATGAGCAAAACTATGTATTTGCTGATATAGAGGGCAAAGGGCATTTTGTGGGTGTAAATTACTTTGTGGAAAGTCCGCAGCCTATGTGGTATGGCGAAGGCGATGATATGTGGCGTATTGACGGCGAAGCGTTCCCTTATTCCCTTCACGGAACGGGAACAGAGGATTTCTTTAACGGCGCATGGTGTCCAAAGGAGTTTTATACTCACCTGTATTACGGATATTCCAAAATTCCGTGGCAGAATTTTGGCTGGCAGGGAAGAACCCATTGCTATCGCTATATGATTGAGGATCCGATATATTTTGATAAGTCACTATTCGCGTCAATCGAACACGGGCACGCAAATATTCTGACACTCGATATCAGTTCGGTTGCATATTGGTATCAGACCGAGCCTCATAAGCGGTTTAGTCCTTTCCCTGAAAAATCTTTGCGAGGTAATATGCCCCATGTAGATGCAAATTCCATATTGCGCTGGCGTGACAGCTGGATTCGCGAGATGCGTAGCAAAGGTCATACCGAGCAACTCTGGGGAGACGAAAAGTTTTGACGTCTTGTACGACTTGCTGTTTTTGCTTCTTCTGTTGAGATAGAAAGGGAAGATGAATAACATGAGTATTTTATGTCACATGGCAGATTTAAGATCCGGGATCAAAAGCAAGCGTATATCGTCTTTTGATGTCTACGGCGGCAACGGAGATTTTATCTATCTGCCTGCAAATGAAACTTATACCGTTGCGGATATCAATTGCTGCGGCATCATCCGGCATTTGTGGTTTACACATACCAATGAAGTGCCTGAAGATGATTTGCGGCAAAACGTCATCCTCCGTATGTACTGGGACGGAAGCGATAAACCGGCGGTAGAGACATCGCTGGGTGAGTTTTTCGGGCAGGGCTTCGGCGGGTATCATAACACCTTTGCGCTTCCGGTTCAGGGCGGACCGTCCGCCGGCAGCGCGCTGGTTAGCTATTTTCCTATGCCTTTCAGAAAAGGCGCTCGCATTACGCTTGAAAATAAATGCCCGAACGAAATCCGCACATATTTTTATGTTGATTATGAGAGTCGTGAGCAATTGAGTGATAAGGATGCGTATTTTTATGCCAGAAAAATCACCAGTGAAGATGAATATCGGTTTGATATTACCGGGTGCGGTCAAATTGTGGGTGTCAATCTTTTTGTAGAAGGTCTCAGCCGCCCTTTTTCTGAATTGTGGAATTGCAGTTTGTCGATAGACGGTAAAAGCGGTGGATATGACCTGTGCGGTTCTGATTTCTTCTTTACACGTGATGGGTGGAACATAAATGGTGGGATCAGCAGTGGCGTTATTGACCACGCCCCAACCGCTAATGGAGCGAAGCGGGAACAATACTATCGTTTTCTTTTGGATGCGCCCATCCGGTTCCGCGAGTCTTTATCTTGTTTTGTTTCCGTTCCTTCTAATGAGAATCTTGAGATCTTATGGTATTGGTATTCTATTTAATAATCTTTGAATTATTTGATAAAGCAGTTTTTATTATGTGAGATTTACTGATTCGACATGCTTTATTATAGGGCTGACGCGCGACAACAAATTGCGTGTCAGCCCTAAGTTTTACGTAGTAACCATATTTTTACCCGCCTATATCCATATGTGCTGTCAGTTTGCTTTTGGCAATTGCTAATAAGCCCAGCAATTATTTCATCCGCATCAGGCTTATCTATTCTTTTCTGCCAACCATAAAATCCACTTCGCGATACCTCAAAAAACTTACACATGGCAGTTATGCTATAACGCTTCTTATGGCGATATATAACTCGATATTTTAAACTTGGCTTCAACCCCTTCTATTTCTTTCAGAAAACCCCGCAGTAACTTATTCTCCATTTTCAGACGTTGATTTTCTTTAATTAGTTCTTTTTCAGATACAACCAAGTTATTTGCCTGACTTTCTTTGAGATTCGGTACGGTCTCTCGGTTCTTTTACGCTCTCGTTTCAAAAGTTCTTTCACTACATATATACTTTTAAAACCAAAATGTTCAGCAATTTCGCGTTGCGTTTTTCCTGATTCAATCATTTCTAATATTTCTATTTTAAATGTTTGAATATGTGTGTATCCTCGCTTTTTACCTTTTGACATGATTTGCCCCCCATTCGTATCTATTATCCTACGAATGGGGGGCTTTTGGCAATGTCCGCTTTTGTGGGTGCAGTACAAAAATTGAGCAATTTTTGGGGTGAATTTTTGTATTATGCAGCTATATTCCTTGTACATCAAGGGGTTTGAGAGATTTTATGTATTTGAAACGAATGAATAGGTTGCATAACATTTCTGAAAATCATGCATGCAAAAACCCTAACTGTTAACAGCGATGAGAACCCAAAACCCAGTGCTCTAATGGCATCATCACCCTAACTCCAATGGCATTGAACACCCACTAGAATGGCATTCACATATGTGTTTTTTATACTTTTTATATCGATGAACAAGATTTATAGAATTTATGGCAAATAATAACCATATTACTCTTTTGAAACGGTTATTGGGGAAGCAACATCTTTTTTAGGTTGAATCGACTTTTTCGCTCTTTTCTTTTTCTTTCGTTTCAACCGATTTAACCGACCGGTGACAAGGAGAAACAAAAAGGTACAGCCCACCGGGACAAAGAGATGATACAAGATACCAAAAACACCCAGCGCATCCAAATCGGCCAGCATGGAAGGTTTGTTGATCTTTGGAAAGAATGAGAAATATCGAATACGTTCGGTACGTGTTTTACCATTTATTAACCGAGGCCACGCCTCATCGCTGAAATATATCACATAGCCCTTATATTCTTTGCTATTTACAAAAAAATAGTAGCCTTTTGAGACGGTGCGGGAACGTTTTGCTTCTGCCTTTGAATTTGTCAGTATGCTGTCATAGCTGTATACCGTACCCGTAACGGTATCGCCCCATAGTCCCAGCGCCAGAGTGGCAAGGCTGTTATATGTGGCATAGAGCAAGGTGGCGTAGATAATGATGAGGATTGGAAGGGGGGTGGAATTGCTTGTTTTCTTTTTTGCCATAGACTTACCCCCACTCTTTATTTCTGGACCCATTCATACTCATCGCCGCCCATGGTAGCCTTCATTTCAAAATAATTACCATGTCCGGAACCAGCATTATACAGATAATCTACCGGATGCTTCTCCGTTACATCAAGCAAAGGCTGGTCGGAGCCGTAACTTAAAAAGGGATTGTCTTTGTTTACCGCAGTAATTTTTGACCATATTTCTGAGGAAAAATGACCGCAAATCGGTTTGGATGTATTTGCTGTTATGTATAAATCAAGGGTTACCTTCTCACCGCCGGCATATTTCGATTTTGGCTGGCTGGAGGTTGCAATAGATTCCACATACTCACCGACGCAGTCGCCTTTGTGATGATCTGAGGAGTTTGACCAGAGTACTGTAATCTTTGAATGATATGAACCGTTACCGCCGCTGAGGGAGTAGGAACGATATTCATCATCTGGGGCGACTTTTTTTTCCGGATTTTCAAATGACCGTACCAGTTTCCAGTAACCACCGGTTTTTTCTCCTTCCTTTTTGCAGATACCCCTGCTCCCGCATCCAGTCATAGAATTTTTTACGGTCTTTTCCGTAGCCCAGCCACATTCTGATGGCCCAGGCCAGGTTTTCTTCCCGCTTCTTTTCGCTGCCGAAAACCGAAATGTCTCCGCCCACCATAT
>DHOG01000080.1:29590-30310 GCA_002410715.1 Ruminococcaceae bacterium UBA5396
TTTCGGATTCTAAAGAGGGAGTGTAATCGTTGTTCAATGGTCATATCATAGGTATAGCCATTTTCTGTTCGATTGAATAGTCCTGCGGCTATTAATGATTTAATGATTTTTTCGTATTCCGCCTGTTTGGCATCGATTTGTTTATCGAATTTTGCTCTTTCTTCCAATTTGGCCTTTAGTTCACCGTCAACCTGCTCTTCCAGCATTTTTTCTTCTGCTTTGGACAAGGTATCTTTTCCGTAAAATTCTTTGTATGCTTTTTTCTTTCCGTCAGAAGCCAGTTATAATATCCCTTCATCTGAAACTTGAAGGTTTCCCAGTCTTCAGCGTTGAGTTTATAGCCGTAGGCGTTTTTGACCAGACCATAGTAGGCTTTATAGGCACATTCCAGCTCATATTTTTTCCATCCGATAATCCCCTATTCTACCGCGGCCGCCGAAAGCTCCACCAGGGATTTGACTGCACCTACGCCGCCTATTCCTAAATAGGAAGTGCCAAAAGATAGCAGTTCCCCGTATGCTTTTTGATAATTTCCATCCGCTATCGCTGCTGTGGCTTCAATCGCATCTCCCACATTCCCCAAGGCTGTGGAGATGGCTTCAAAAACCAAGGGGCTTTCCTGGCACATTTCGGTAGATTCGGTTATCAGTTCCACGACTTTTTTCTGACATCTTCCGCTGATTCGCCTTGTTCTGCTAAATTGATTACAGTGGCAAGACC
>DHOG01000031.1:0-703 GCA_002410715.1 Ruminococcaceae bacterium UBA5396
AACTTTCAGTGCATCTTGAGATGCATGCCGGTAATATGCCCTTTTAGGGCTGTGCAAGCCACCGGCTAAGCCGGTGGTATTGACTCACAAAGTTGGGAGTGATTACCCATGATTCGTAACATCATTTTATGCGGTTTTATGGGATGCGGAAAAACCACCGTCGGTGGCTTGCTCGCCGATATGACCGGTCGGCGATTTGTGGATATGGACAGCTTTATTGAGAAACATTCCGGCATGCCTGTGTCTCAAATATTCTCCGAGTATGGGGAAGAAGCTTTTCGTATGCGTGAACGTCAAGCCTGCATCCAACTGGCTTCTCAGGAAGGGCTGGTGATTGCAGCAGGCGGCGGTGCGCTGACCTTTCAGGTGAACGCCGATGTCCTGTCAAAATCCGGTGACATTGTTTTTCTGGATGTGCCGCTGGATGTGATATTGAAACGTCTTGAAACCGACACCTCCCGCCCCCTTCTTACAGGACCTGATCGAGAAAAAGCCTCATACCAGCTTTATAATCGTCGCCTGCCCCTTTATCGTGCTGCTGCGGGTTACGTCGTTGACGGCAATGATACAGCTGATCGGGTTGCCAAAAGGGTAACGGATGCGCTGGGGATATAACACAAAATTTGCTTTTGGCTGTAGGGATAGGGCACTGCTCTATCCTTTTTTATTCTTTGGTAAATAATAGTATGTTGAACGTTTATAA
>DHOG01000031.1:860-2784 GCA_002410715.1 Ruminococcaceae bacterium UBA5396
TTGAACGTTTATAATATGTTATAATTGTTGACAAGAAAAAATGCTATAAAGTGGAGGTTTCAATGAATTATATTGACAGAAAGGACATCCCGTCCGAATATAAATGGCGGCTGACCGATATTTATCCAAACGAGGCCGCATGGGAGGAAGAACTGGCGCAGGCGCAAAGCGGCGCGCAGAAGATGAAGTCATACCAAGGCAGGCTGGGTGAAAATCAAGAAACGCTGCGTGCAGGGCTACGGCTGTTCGAGAGCCTTGAAAAACGGCTTGAGCGGGTTTATATGTACGCCAAATTGAATCTTGATGTAGACAACAGTGATGCGAAATATCAGGCAATGCACGACAGGACGCTGGGTGTCCTGTTTCAGATACAGGAGACCACCTCCTTCATTGTACCTGAGCTGACAGCCATTCCGCCTGAAACCCTTCGGGAATGGGTGAATTCAGACCAGTCCCTCGCCGACTTCAGACACATGATTGACGATGTGATCAGAAGTCGAAAGCACGTATTATCGGCACGTGAGGAACAGCTGATGGCAATGGTTGCTCCCGCACTTGAAGGGCTGGACGGCGCGTTTTCCATGCTGGAAAGCGTTGATCTCAAGCTGGGCGAGATAACAGACGAAAAGGGGGAGCAAGTCACCCTGACACACGGTCTGTTCGGCAAGCTGCGAGACAGCAGCGATCGCCGAGTGCGTGCGGATTCGTTTGAAGCCATGCACAAGGCTTTTGCGGGCATGGGCAACACCATTGCGTCGCTTTATGCGGGAAGTGTCCGCTCAGACCTGTTTCATGCAAAAGCGCGGGGGTATCAATCCTGTCTTGATAAAGCGATGTTTGGCGACAATCTACCGCCAAGCATCTATACCGGGCTGATTGAGGCGGTCCGCGCCCATCTGCCCGCCTACCGCCGCTATCTGGAGCTTCGCCGCCGCATACTCGGGGTGGACAAGCTGCACATTTACGATACCTATGTCCCGATTGTGGAGCTGCCCCAGCGGGAATACACCTATGAACAGGCCTGTGATATGGTGCGCGAGCATCTTGCCCCCTTGGGACGAGACTATCTGCGTGATCTTGACAAGCTGCTGGCAGGCGGATGGGTGGATGTATATGAAACACCCGGAAAAGCAACCGGTGCGTATGCAACCGGGGTGTACGGCGTTCACCCCTATATGCTGCTCAATTTTGTTGGCAATCTCAGCGATGTGTTTACACTGGCGCATGAGGCAGGGCACTGCATGCATACCTATTATTCCGACACCCAGCCCTATATGAACAAGGACTACCCGATTTTTCTGGCTGAAATTGCCTCCACTGTAAATGAGAACATCCTGATGCGGGGAATGATCGGTGCATGTGATGTATCCACCCCCGACGGCAGACTAGAAAAGGCATATCTTCTCAACCGCTTCCTTGAAGAATTCAAAGGTACGGTTTTCCGTCAGACCATGTTTGCTGAATTTGAATTAAAGGTTCATGAAATGGCAGAGCGGGGCGAGCCCCTGACCGGCGAAACCCTTTGCGAGGTATACGGCGGTTTGCTCGGGGATTATTTCGGCCCCGATGTCGAGATTGATGATTATATGCGCTGGGAGTGGGCAAGAATCCCCCACTTCTACCGTGCTTTTTATGTATTCAAATATGCTACCGGCTTTTCTGCCGCTTCTGCCATTACCGGTATGCTGACACAGCAAGGTACGGTAGAGCGCTACCTCGATTTTCTGAAAGCGGGCGGCAGCGACTATCCTGCCGAAACCCTAAAACGCGCGGGAGTGGGTCTGACCACCCCCCAGCCGGTGAATCAAGCACTGAAAGAATTTGAATCATTGCTGAATCAATTTGAACAGCTGCTGGGACAATAAAACCCAAAAGCCCGTAGGGATCGGTGTCCCCTTCCTATCCCGGCTCCCTCTGGGAGGGA
>DHOG01000161.1:0-9394 GCA_002410715.1 Ruminococcaceae bacterium UBA5396
GATGAGAGCTATTATATGGTAGTAACCGGGCAGCAGGCGAAGACCTATTGCGGATTTAAGGAAAATGCGGATGTAGAAGAGTTTATAGAGAAAGCCAAAAGAGCGGAAAAGTATGGGGAGGGCTTTGACCATGATGCCTATGTTGCCTCCGTACCCTCAAAGCCGGGAATGCAGTTTTTAATTCCTGCGGGTACCATACATGCTTCCGGCAGAAACCAGCTAATTCTGGAGATCGGCAGTCTGACCATCGGATCCTATACCTATAAGATGTATGATTACATGCGTAAGGATTTGGAGGGGAATCTCCGCCCCATTCATACCTACTATGGGGATAAGGTATTAAGAAGAGATTTTAAAGGGGACTATGTGAAGCAGAATTTTATACAGGAGCCAAGGGTAATACGTAACGACGGCTTTACGGAAACGATTGTCGGAGAACATGATCTCATTTACTTTAGCTTAAGAAATGTTATCTTTGCCAACCGGTATACGGATGAAACAACGGACCGTTTCCATGTACTAACCCTGGTAGATGGTGAGAAATGCCTGATCCGTTCCCTGACCGATCCCGATAAATTCTTCAAGCAGGAGTATCTGGACATGGTTATTATTCCTGCCGGCTTTGGTCCCTATGAGGTAATCAATGAAGGAGTTGGTGTGGTGACGATGCACAAGACTCTTTTAAAGGATGGATTTGAATATGAATAATACCTGTTTTCTTGCTGTTGATGCAGGAGGAACCTATTTAAAGGGTGCTCTTTTCTTGGAAGAGGGCACCCTGCTAAAGAATAGCTTTATCTCTGTCCCTGTGGATTCCATGGGAGAAGCGGCAGGGATTAAAGCCTCCTACCAGGAGCTTGCCGTAAAGCAAAAGAGGCAGGCACTCAAAGAGGGATTAGAGATCAAAGGGATTGGCATCTGCATCCCGGGGCCTTTTGATTATGCAGAGGGCATTTGCAAAATGCAGCACAAATATGCATCCATCTATGGAATTCCCATGCGGCCCTGGTTTGAAGAGGTGCTGGGGCATATTACGGTTACCTTCCTTCATGATTCGGAAGCCTTCTTAAAAGGTGCAATCAAATTAAGCGGATTGAACTATAGCAGGGTTTGCGGTGTTATCATCGGAACCGGGCTGGGCTTTGCAGTGTCACAGAATCAGGTTGTTTTAAGAAACCTGACGGGCGGTCCGAAGATCAGTATCTATCAGATGCATTATAAGAACGGGATTGCCGAGGATTATGTATCAAAACGAGGAATTATCAAGCGGTATCAGGAACTGGGCGGCAAACAGGGAAGGGAAGTACTGGATATTGCAAATGCCGCGAAGAGCGGGGAAGCTGAGGCAATCCAGGTCTTTCAGGAAATGGGAACACATCTGGCAGCAATCCTGTACGAGATTATTAGAGACAATGAAATGGAGTGTCTGTTCCTGGGAGGTGCAATTTCAAAATCAGCGGAACTGTTTCTTCCCCAGCTGAAAGAGGGTTTGCTGGGAATACCATCGTTAAAATTAATAAAAAAAGCGGAGGACATCGACAATGTTCCGCTTTATGGCGTAGTTTCTTAAGAATGGGAGGCAGAGATGGAAGGTGTTGAAATCCTAAATGCGTCAGGGGAAGGATACCAGCCCCAGGTTCACTTTGAGGCTTGGCGGGTGGCAATGATAAGATTTGCGGAACGCTTCGACAGGGTGAACTTTTACCGCTTAGAGCGGCATCACTTGACGGATGAGGTATTTGTATTATTGGAAGGGAAAGCCGTCTTAATTATTGGAGAAGAATGTGAAGAATGCAGGATGGAAGCAGGCAGAATTTATAACGTGAAAAAAGATGTATGGCATCATATTTTATTGAGCCGGGATGCAAGCGTTTTAGTCGTGGAAAATGATGATACCGGGCCGGAAAACACCGAGTATCATACATTATAAAATTGGTTTGGAGAAAGGGCATGGTTGTTATAATGAACATAAGAAGGAAGCTGGAGGAAGTAATTAAGGTTTTTAAAATTAGCTAACAGTCAATGGCAACCGACGGAGGTACAGAATGCCACAAATATTATTAGAGGTTAATATCGTCTCTACTGTAGTACGTTTGATGTTATCGTTGGTATGCGGGGGTATCCTTGGATTTGAGCGGGGCAGAAAGAAACGGCCGGCTGGTTTTCGGACTTATATGCTTGTCAGCATGGGATCGGCCATGGTTATGATTACGAACCAGTATATCTGCACAATTTACCAGAATGTTGATCCGGCACGAATGGGTGCACAGGTAGTGAGCGGTATAGGCTTTCTTGGCGCGGGAACAATCATTATAACAGGAAAAAACAGGGTGAAAGGTCTTACTACAGCGGCCGGTCTTTGGGCGGCTGCCTGTGTCGGGCTGGCTGTGGGAATTGGATATTATGAAGGGGCTTTGATCGGCTGTATCCTGATATTTACAGTGATGGGCTTGCTCCACAACCTTGATGACCGTGTCATGGCATCGACAAAGGTAATTGAGCTTTATATTGAATTTCGAGAAATATCCTATATGAGTAATTTTATGACAGTGCTCAGAGATAACAACATGAATATAAGTAATCTTGAGATAATCAGGTCAAATACATTAAATGAAGCCAATGTGGCTGTAGTGTTAACGCTTAAACTTCCGAAGAAAAGACCTCATGAAGAAATCATCCATGAGCTTAGCAAAGAGGACGGGGTCAGATTTTTAGAGGAAGTATAAGGCATCCCTCAATAGATTTTACGGAATAAAAATAGGGCTCTTTGTCATATAAAAGAAAGGGCATATACCGAAGCATACACCCTTTTGAATTATGAATTGAGTAGCTGTTCAATTTCCTTGAAATCAATATAGAGGTCTTCATAGATATTTACCTTTACCGTGGAGCTGAAAGTATAAGGTATGCTGACCATATCCTCTTCAAAGTAGTTTACAGCGATTGTCCGCCTGTTTGGATCAACAATCCAGTATTCCCGGACGCCATAATTTTTATAGTAGTAAAGCTTTTTAATATAATCGTCAGAGGAATTGCCCGGAGATACGATTTCGATAATAAAATCAGGGGCTCCATTGCAGCGTTTTCCATCTAGCTTATTTTTATCACAAACTATCATGATATCAGGCTGCACGATTGTAAGGGGGCTATCATTCAGCTTTACATCAAAGGGAGCAGGTAACACTTTGCAAGGACCCCTTTTCTCCTTTACATAGGAATTAAGCGTGGATGAAAGCTCCAGAAGGATTGTTTGATGAACCTGTGAAGGACTAGCCATATATTGAATCTGACCGTCAAAGACTTCTGCTCTGGAATCCTCTGGCAGAGATTCATACTCTTCGATTGTGGCGAGCCGTTGTTGCGGCAGTGGCATAATAACACTTCCTTTCAATATCCTCACCTTCGATGTACTTTTGATTATATTTTATAATAACATGAATATAACGTAAACGCAATATTTTCTACATAAACGAAATAAATATATTGGCAATACTTTTTAATGGCATTTTAATGTCAAATGGCTAATTATTATTTTCTGTTGCTTTGATCTAAGCCGTATTATGAAAGGTTTGTTAAGTTTTTGAATAATGAAGGATTTTCAGCTTTTAGCTCTATATATCCACATTTAGGACAAACATAACATTCCACATTGTCCCTGATTTCCGGATTAAATACTCCCTTTTCCTTGTACGTAAGATAACTTGGCATTCCTGCTGCATTTCCAATAAATTTTACCTTTTTCATTTCTGTTTCACACTTAAAGCATTGCATGTTCACGAATACCTCCTATGATATAAATGAACCCATCCTACACCACCAAAATTATTCCCACTCGCCAAATAAATCTCGTTTCTAAACTTTTTAGTTTAGGCGATTTGATTCCATTTGGTTTTGTTTGATACCAATTATCCTCATTCTATTGGCTTTTTAGATTTCTGCTATCAAAAGTCTATCATTTGAAAGCTATCAAGAACGATTTGTTTTATACTCTCAAATGTATCAAATTTGATATAGTATATATTTGTAAAGTTTTCAACATGCTCTGATTAACGCAAGCGGTGTTTCTCCTTTTCTTGAATTACAAAAATTGTGGATTCATTACATTTGCAATGCTTTCTTCATTCCTTCAACATAATCTCCGACAAGCTTTTCCGATTCTGAACCATATTTTTCAATCAACTTAATTATGGCAGAGCCTACGATCACTCCATCAGAAAACCCTGCCATTTTTGCTGCCTGTTCAGGCGTGGAAATGCCAAATCCTACCGCGCATGGAATATCAGTGTTTTTACGCACAAGAGATACTATGGAAGCTATATCTGTTTTGATCTCGCTCCTTGTACCGGTAACACCGAGACTTGATACTATATACAAAAAGCCTTCCGCTTCTCTGGCAATCATTGCAATGCGATTTTCGGATGTCGGAGCGATCAAAGAAATCAGATCCACACCATACTTTTTACAGCAAGGTTGAAACTCGCTTTTTTCCTCAAAAGGAACATCGGGCAGAATTAATCCGTCAATGCCAATCTCTTTGCACGTTTTAATAAAACGGTCTTTCCCATATGAAAACACTACATTGGCATATGTCATAAACACCATAGGTACCGTAACATCACGGTGCAGATCTCTTACAAGATCAAATATTTTATCTGTTGTAACTCCACCGCTGAGCGCACGAAGGTTTGCTCCCTGAATGACCGGCCCCTCAGCCGTGGGATCAGAAAAAGGAATACCGAGTTCAATCAGGTCTGCTCCGTTTCGGACTGCCGAGCGAACCACCTTTGCTGTTGTTTCCAGATCTGGATCACCGCAGGTGACAAAGGCGATAAAAGCCTTTCCATTGGCAAAGGCCGATTTTATATTACTCATAAATATTTTCTCCTCTGTATCTTGCAATTGCTGCACAGTCTTTATCACCACGACCGGATACGGTAATAACAAGAATTTTATTTTTTTCCATTGTTGGTGCAAGCTTCATCGCAAATGCGATTGCATGTGCCGATTCGATTGCCGGAATAATTCCTTCGGTTCTCGAAAGATATTCAAAAGCACAAACAGCCTCTTCATCGGTAACCGGAACATATTCGGCTCTTCCGATATCGTGAAGATAGGCATGTTCCGGGCCAACTCCCGGATAATCAAGGCCAGCCGAAATGGAATAGACCGGTGCAATCTGCCCGTACCTGTCCTGACAGAAGTACGATTTCATTCCGTGAAAGATCCCGACACGACCTGTATTTACAGTTGCTGCCGTCTCAAATGTGTCGATACCGCGTCCTGCTGCTTCGCAGCCAACTAACCGTACATCTTTGTCATCTAAAAAATGATAAAAACTGCCGATGGCATTGGAGCCGCCGCCGACACAGGCAAGTACAGCGTCCGGCAGCCGTCCTTCTTTTTGCAGCACCTGCTCTTTGATTTCCTTAGAGATAACCGCTTGAAAATCGCGGACAATCATCGGAAAAGGATGTGGCCCCATAACGGAGCCAAGACAATAATGGGTATCTGTAATGCGGCTTGTCCATTCGCGCATTGCTTCAGAAACTGCATCCTTTAATGTAGCAGTTCCGCTCTTTACCGGTTTCACATCGGCACCGAGCAGCTTCATACGATAAACATTTAGTGCCTGACGTTTTGTATCTTCTTCGCCCATGAAAACGACACATTCCATATTCATAAGTGCGGCCGCAGTTGCAGTCGCAACGCCGTGTTGACCGGCTCCGGTTTCCGCGATCAACCGGGTTTTCCCCATTTTCTTTGCAAGAAGCGCCTGTCCCAACACATTGTTGATTTTGTGCGCACCCGTATGGTTGAGGTCTTCTCGTTTTAGATAGATTTTCGCACCGCCGAGATCGTCGGTCATTTTTTTTGCAAAATAAAGTCTTGACGGTCTTCCGGCATAATTGTTCAATAGATCTGTGAGTTCTTGGTTAAATTCAGGGTCGTTTTTATAATGGTTATAAGCTTCTTCCAGCTCAATCACGGCGTTCATAAGTGTTTCCGGGATATACTGTCCGCCATGAATACCATATCTTCCCTTTGAATTCATTTGGCATGTGCCTCCTTACATATTTTTTTCTTCCAGCGGTGCACGCTGTTTCAGCTGTATCATCAAAGCGTTAAATTGTGAAGGATTAAGCGACTGTGCTCCGTCGCATAATGCATGAGCAGGATCATTATGCACCTCGATGATCAAGCCATCTGCTCCGACTGCCAGTGCTGCTTTGGCAAGCGGAGGAACAAGCGACCGAATTCCGCAGGCATGACTGGGATCGACAAATACAGGTAAATGCGTTTTCTGCTTTAAAAACGCCACACCTGCTAAATCCAGCGTGTTTCTCATTGCGGTTTCAAAGGTACGTATGCCGCGTTCGCATAGAATAATGCGATTGTTGCCTTCATTCATAATGTATTCAGCGCTCATAAGCAACTCGTCAATCGTATTTGCAAGACCGCGTTTCAGCAAAACTGGCTTATCCGTTTTGCCGACAGCTTTGAGAAGATCGTAATTCTGCATATTCCGAGCGCCGATCTGAATGATATCTACATTATCGAATAACGGAATCTGCGTTTGATTCATAATCTCAGTAACAATCGGCAAGCCCGTTTTTCTCTTGGCTTCTGTGAGCAACTGCAAGCCCTCGCATCCAAGCCCCTGAAAAGAATATGGAGAGCTGCGCGGCTTGAACGCTCCTCCCCGCAAAAGCTTTGCACCGCTGCTTTTTACGGCAGAAGCAACGGAAAGCATCTGTTGCTCGGTTTCCACTGAACATGGGCCAGCAATAACCGTAAAGTTATTTCCGCCGATCTGTACGCCGTTTACAGTAAACACCGTATCGTCTGAATGAACAAGACGGCTGGCTGCCTTATACTGTTCTGTAACACGGCGAGCATAAGCTACAATCGGATTTGTCTGTACCACAGCATCCATATCTATGGCAGAGGTGTTTCCAATCAGGCATATCGCATCGTGATCCGTTCCAGGAGCCCAGATTGTAGAAAACCCTTTTTCTTCCCAGCTTATTCTGAATTTATTGATTTCTTCCGCCGGAATATCCTTTTTTAAAATAAATACCATTCTTAATCCTTTCTGACCGCCTGCATCAGGCGTTCTATTTTGTTATAATCCTTCACTCCGTCTGTTTCTATGCCAGAACTGACATCTATGGCATATGGATGAACCATTGTTAAAGCAGTTTTAATATTTTTCGGACTGATTCCTCCGGCGAGAAAAAACGGGCGCTGAAAAGAAGCAAGTAAATTCCAATTAAAACTTTTGCCGGTTCCTCCGCAGTCGTTATCAAAGAGAATATAATCCGCCGATGATTTTTCCGCCGCCGAAAGGTCTGAAACACTTGCAACAGAAAAAGCTTTTATAATCGGCTTATCCGTGAGAGCGCGAAGCTTTCCGATATAGGCTTCATCTTCCTGACCATGTAGCTGTGCAAGATCTATGATTCTCTGATTTAACATAAGGGCAACCCGCTCAACAGGTTCGTTTACAAAAACACCGACCGGAGATATTCGCGTATTGAGCAACCTTTTAAGCGTTTTGGCTCGGTCTGACGAAACATACCGACGGCTTTTTTCGGCAAACACAAAACCGATGTAATCCGGCAAAAGACGATTGGCATATTCAATATCGCATTCTCTTGTTAATCCGCAAAGCTTGACTTTGGTCATATACAGCCCTTCAACTCTAATAATTTTGCGGATTTATCATCCGCCCGCATCAGCGTTTCTCCGATTAGCACCGCATCTGCACCGGCTTTGCGCAAAAGTTCAACATCCGCCGCAGTACGGACACCGCTTTCCGACACAAACAGCACATCCGGAGGAACAAGCTCCCGCAGCTGTCGGCTGTTTTCGGTATCAACGGAAAAATCCTTCAGATTTCGGTTATTCACGCCGATGACCCGCGCGCCTGCTTTTACGGCTGCTTTAACTTCATTTTCGTCGTGTGCTTCAACAAGTGCAGATAATCCCAAATCATCACAAATATCAATATAAGCTTTTGTAGTTGTGGCATCCAGAATGGAACAAATCAAAAGTACGGCTTTTGCACCAAGCAGTTTTGCCTCATAAATCATATATTCATCAACAATGAAATCCTTGCGAAGACAGGGAACGGAAACAGCAGAAGCAATATTACGCAGATATTCATCACTTCCGAGAAACCATTTGGGCTCAGTAAGAACTGAAATGCAGTCCGCACCGGCTTTCTCATATTCTTTTGCAATTTGTAAATACGGAAAATCCGGTGCAATTAGCCCTTTGGACGGCGATGCCTTTTTGCATTCACAGATAAACGAAATATCCGGCGTTTTCAATGCCCGTTCAAAAGCGAAGTCACTGGAAGGTAGCGATAAAGCGGCACTTTTCATCTCATCGGCCGGAACATTTTCTTTGGACAATTTGATACGCTCTCGGGCGTGATCGGCAAGTGCTTCCAAAATACTTAACATGGTCGTTCTCCTTATCGATTGCTGGCCGCTATAAACGCATTCAGCTTTTCAAGAGCTTTTCCTGAATCAATCAGTTCAGCGGCAAGTTTTATGCCGTCTTTCATGGTTTCAGCTTTTCCTCCTATATACAGGGAAGCACCTGCATTCATAAGCGCCGCATCGCGTTTTGCACCTCTTTTACCGTTCAGAATTGCCTTTGTAGTTGCAGCGTTTTCCTCCGGGGTCCCGCCGACAAGATCGGATTTCAGGCAGCGAGCAAGTCCAAATTGTTCCGGTGTAATCACATATGTGCGTGACTGGCCATTATCAAACTCGCAAACTCTTGTCGGAGCACTCAGTGAAATCTCATCCATCTTATCCTGCCCATAAACTACCATACCGCGTTTGACGCCAAGATTCATAAGCACCTGTGCGAGCGGTTCCACAAGGTATTCATCATACACCCCAAGCAACTGCATTTTTGGGCTGCAAGGATTAGTAAGCGGACCGAGAATGTTGAATACGGTGCGGATGCCGAGTTCCTTACGTATAGCGCCTACATATTTCATGGACGTATGATATTTCTGCGCAAAGAAGAAGCAAATACCAACAGTATTCAGAAGTTCAATGCAGCTTTCAGGATTCTGGTTAATATTTACGCCGAGCGCTTCAAGGCAGTCAGCCGTGCCACACTGTGATGATGCTGCGCGGTTTCCGTGCTTGGCCGTTTTTATGCCGCCTGCCGCCGCAACAAGCGCCGATGTGGTGGAAATATTGAAGCTGTGCGCGCCGTCGCCTCCTGTGCCGACAATATCGAACAAATCCATATTGTTTTCAACCTTGAGCGCATGATCCCGCATTGCCGCCGCACATCCGGCAATCTCAACAATTGTTTCCGCTTTTGTGCTTTTGGTAGACAGCGCCGCAAGAAATGCCGCATTTTGTAT
>DHOG01000161.1:9567-9790 GCA_002410715.1 Ruminococcaceae bacterium UBA5396
CGCAAGAAATGCCGCATTTTGTATTGGTGAGGTTTCTCCGCTCATAATTTCGTTCATAACCTGATAAGCCTCGTCGTAACTCAGGTCCTGCTTATCCACAATTTTTATAATAGCTTCTTTAATCATTTTAATTTCCTCCGCTTTTTATTATAAATTGATAAAATTCTGTAAAATTGTTTTCCCGTCCGGCGTCATAATGGATTCGGGATGAAACTGAACGCCG
>DHOG01000186.1 GCA_002410715.1 Ruminococcaceae bacterium UBA5396
CAAGGATTGGGGGGCACGCCAGTACCCGTGACTGCCGGCCCACTACCAATCGTAACCGAACCGTCTGTCGATGTCATAGACTTAACTTTGGATGCAAACGTACCGTCGATCAGTTTCTGGTCGTTAAACACTGTTTTGCTCGCGATGTCGTTGATCTCTTCCTGCAACTGCGCAAATTCCTGCTGCAATGCGCCGCGGTCGATAACCTTCTCATTGGTGTCGGAAGCTGACTGTACAGACAGTTCCCTCATCCTCTGAAGAATGTTGTGAGTCTCCTGCAGGGCGCCTTCAGCTGTCTGCACAAGCGAGATCGCGTCCTGGCTGTTCTTTGTAGCCATGTTCAGGCCGCGAATCTGTGCGCGCATTTTCTCGGAAATCGCAAGGCCCGCCGCGTCGTCACCGGCACGGTTGATCCTGTAACCCGAGCTGAGCTTCTCAGCATTCTTGGAAATTGCTTCGTTGTTAGCTGTGTACGAGCGGTGTGTGTTGACCGCCATAATGTTGTTCTGAATTCTCATTTTAATATCCTCCTTGATAATTTAATTTACGGCATCTTGCCGTTTTTAAAATGAGTTTTTGTACTTTGGAACCTATATTCTGTTTTCAAATACTTGCGTTATCCCGGTGTAACAAGTCTGAGACCAGCCTACCGATTCCGCCGTTACATTCCCTATCGTTAACTTGCCATGCCAACTTTAATACTTTTTCTTCGAAAATTAAATTCTTTGTGTTTTGAAATATTTTTCACTCACCCAATACCCAGCTTCATCAACGTCGAATACGGGGTCTCCTCATACAATTTGGTGATCACGATGTCATATACGCTTTTGTCGTCAAACAGATCCATTGTCTTAAACGGCGGTTCCACCTCTTTGACCACCGGACGCAGCCTGCTTTTCCTGTTCTCCACCACAATCGCCTTCTTGCCGTTGCTCAGCTCCACAAACGATCCCACGGGGAAGAATTCAATTTTAGAAATAAAGGACCGCACCACATCCATATCAAACGCAATGCCGCAATTGCCCATGATATATTCCGCCACCATGGTCGGTACCTCCGGGTCCCTGTATGGGCGGCTGGACGTCAGCGCATCATATACATCCGCCACCGACATGATTTTTGCGTACAGGTGGATGTCCTTGTCCTTCAGCCCAAACGGATATCCCGTGCCGTCCACCTTCTCGTGATGGGCCATCACACTGTTATATATCTCCGGGTCGTCAATCGCGTTGTCCTGCAAATACGCCTCACTATATAATGAATGTTTTTTCATTTCCCCAAACTCATATTCTGTCAGTTTGCCAGGCTTGTTGATGATCTCGCGCGGGATGTTCATCTTCCCTATGTCGTGCATAATCGCGCCAAACCCCAGTTTGTGCAGCTCATCCTCCGACAACCCCAGCTGCATCCCCAGGCCAATTGAAATAACCGCCACGCTCAGCGAATGATGGTATGTATATTCATCGTACGCCTTCAGATCCGATATATTGATGCTGTTCTCTTTGCTTTCGCGGATCAGCTTCATCAGCTCTACAACCGTATTATCAATATTTTTAATGTAACTTTTATTATTCTTCTTTTCAGTCTCTGTAGAAGAATTGTATATCCATTCCAGGTTTTGCAGTGTCTTTGTTTTTGTTTTTGTATCGATCACCGGTGCGCTGGGCATAATATCGCCCGTCACTTCATCCTTCACATAAACGCCGCTCACACCAAAACGGATTAGCCCGTCAATATATTTTTGACTGAGGGGCGACCCTTTCTTTAGCAGGCGCACATTGGAACGCTCAAAGACAAGAACGTCGTCCGCAAGCTTCATGCCGCCCTTCAATTGTGAAATTGGTATGAAAAGCATTTACCTATCCTTTACACTCAAAACAGATTTCTACAAAATACATTATATTGGATATTTCCGAATTTGTAAATATTTCTCATCAAAAAGTCGCGCGAAAAAGTCTAATATGTTCGCACAACGACAAAACGATACCAAAAGGATGATTTTTTTGGAATTTTCTAGTTGAATTTTACTGGAAAAGGTGTAATAATATGAATGGGGAAACATTTTCGCAATGTATTGGTCAGGTATACACCCAGTTTTCTAGGTGCAGCCTGTTTTGTATAGTTCGCACACTAAATGCATTTTATTTTTTGTTTTTGTTTTACCATGCATAGGCAGGCATTATATATATATTGATTGATATTGAGAAAGGAAAGCATCATGCAGACTTATATCGTTAAACAGCCCATACATGATAAAGACAACAACCTGTTCGCCTACGAGGTGTTGTATAGGGAGAATCCTGACATAGAAGGCTCCTCGCCTGAAACAGAAACAGATGACGTCATGGCGGCAAGCACAATAGCAAACATCCTTCCGCGCCTTTCCGACACCGATTTTTTTGAGGGGAAAGACGTATTTTTGACTTTTACAGAGGCTTTGTTGCAAAAGGATATCCCCAGCATATTTGATCCCGACCAGCTCGTGATCGTCACCGACTACGAGGTTCTCCTCAATTCCGACGCCCTGGGCCTCATCAAAGGCTATAAACAGATGGGCTATCGGATCGCTTTAAAGGAGTTCCAGTTTAACCCACGGTATATCGCCATGCTCGACGATGTGGACATCATCAAGCTCAATATGGCGATTCCTTCCTCGTCAAACGAATCGGTATCGGCCATAGCTGCCGAGCTCAAAATTCAAACCATTGGTTATAATATCGATGACAAGCAGACATTTGACTACGCCAACAAAATGGGCGTCAATTATATGCAGGGCCAGTACATTGGTACAATGGTGCCCGAAAAGGTACAGAATCCCGATCACCTGCAAAGCAACTTCTTCCAGCTTATGGCTGCGGTCACCGCAAGAGAGCCCGACCTCGATAAAATCGAAGAGCTGATTTCAAGAGACGTAACACTGACTTACGCCTTATTAAAGCTTGTAAATTCCGCATTTTTCGGCTTCCGCAACAAAATTCAATCCGTACACCAGGCAATGGTTGTCCTTGGGGTCAACCAGCTTCGGCAGTGGATTTACCTCTTAAGCTTCCGCAAGGATGAAAACGCGCCCGAGGAGTTTATCAAACTCTCGTTTATGCGCGGCCAGTTCTGTGCCGAGCTGTTCGACTATGCCAAGGATATGCCGATTGTCAAATCCGAGGCTTACCTGCTTGGTATGTTCTCTACAATGGATTATATCCTGGGCGTTCCCATGGAAGAGGCGTTGGCGCAGCTTGCCATTTCCGACGATATCAAGGTTGCCCTGCTCACGCAGGAAGGCCGCTGCGGCACCCTGTACAAGATGGTGCTTGCGTACGAGCGCGGCGATTGGCCGATCATCAACGAATGCGCCGAAGAGCTTGGCATGCCTACCGAGGTGATCACCGAGAAATACTTCGAATGCCTTGAAGAAATCAACAATATATGGAAAGGCCTGATGACAGCTCTCTAATAAATAGGATTATGATGGATAATGAATATTTTGAGGATTATGTTGTAACCAATATTATTGAGGAAATCGTCGACCTGCGGCTGGACAAAGCCATCAAAGAGGTCGGCGTTTGCGGTTGCAAAAGGTGCCGGGCCGATATGCTGGCTTACGCGCTCAACCACCTCCCCCCCAAATATGTTGTTTCCATCAAAGGCGATGTGTATTCCCGGTTGTCAACCTATTCCAACCAAAAACAAGCCGAGCTGACTGTCGCAATCACGGAGGCTGTCAAAACCGTAGGAAAAAATCCAAGCCACCCCGAGGGGCATCCTATTACAGAAAATAAATGACGAAAGACGGCTGTTACAGGCCGTTTTTTTTATACATTTTTATATCTCATCATTTTTTAATAATAAAGTATTCTTCCACCTCCTGAACATATATTGAAAATCTTTTTTGTTTATGTAATAATAATAACAAGAAAAAATATTACATATATAGTATATTTTAATCGTATTGAAAAAATTATGACATTTATCAATAACGATAAGAGTTTTGTAGGTGTTGTAATTTTTTTGTGCAAGGGGGCATTGATTTGAATATTAAAAAGTGGGCTGCCCCCAATCTTTG
>DHOG01000169.1 GCA_002410715.1 Ruminococcaceae bacterium UBA5396
GCCACCTCCCTCATGGAGGGAGGCATCTTCGGTGCCCGCGAACCACCTTGGTTTGCAGACTCAATACGTTCCAGCCAGCTTTGTCAGCTCATACAAAATCTGCATGGATTCAATCGGCGTAAGCGTGTTGACATCAATTTCCTTAAGCCGGCGTACAATCTCGCTGTCCCCCACAGGAAGCAGCGATAACTGACCGTCTCCCTCTTCAAATCGGTTTTCCAAATCAGAATGCGGTGAAACAGTGATTTCGCCGTCTGCCAACATTTTAAGTATTTCTTTGGCGCGGGCTACTACACGTTCAGGAATACCGGCAAGCTTGGCAACCTCAATGCCGTAGCTGTCATCGGCGGGACCCTGTACAATTCTTCGCAGAAACGTAATATCATCGCCCCGCTTCTTCACTGCGATGTTGTAATTTTTTACGCCTTGGATTTCACTTTCGATCACGGTCAGCTCATGATAATGGGTGGCGAACAGCGTTTTTGCTCCAATTTTCTTGACCACATATTCAAGCACAGCTCGTGCAATGCTCATTCCGTCAAAAGTAGAAGTTCCCCTGCCAATCTCGTCAAAAACAATCAAGCTTTTGTCAGTGGCATTTTTGAGAATTGATGCCACCTCGCTCATTTCCACCATAAAGGTGGATTGACCGGACGATAGATCATCCGAAGCGCCTACACGGGTAAAAATGCTGTCAACAATCCCAATGGTGGCGCTTTCAGCGGGTATAAAGCTACCGATCTGTGCCATCAGCACAATCAGTGCAGTCTGCCGCATAAACGTGGATTTACCTGCCATATTCGGACCTGTTATAATTGCCACACGGTTTTCGCCGGTGTCAAGCAGGGTATCGTTGGGTACAAACGGCGCATCCAGGATGGACTCAACAACCGGATGGCGGCCGTTCTTTATCCTTATTTCTCCTTTTAAATCTACAATCGGGCGGGAATATTGATTGCGCTTTGCAGTATCGGCAAAGGAGCAAAGCACATCTAGACGCGCAACCGCCTGTGCGGTGGACTGAATGCGGTGCAGCTCGGCCGCAACCTTCATGCGAACCTCGGTAAACAGTTGATATTCCAGAGCAATTACCCTGTCTTTTGCCCCGAGCACACGGGTTTCAAGGGCTTTCAGCTCCTCGGTGATATACCGTTCAGCATTGGCAAGGGTCTGCTTTCTTATGTATGTATCCGGCACCTGACCGGTAAAAGAGCGGGAGATTTCTATATAATATCCGAATACGCGGTTATAGCCGACCTTCAAATTTCTGATGCCGGTACGCTCCTTTTCCTGCGCTTCGACGCGGGCAATCACGCCTTTGCCGTCCGACATTTCGAATCGGAGCTCATCTACCTCCCCATTATATCCCTCTCGGATCATACCGCCTTCCCGCACCGAAAAGGGAGGATCGTCAACGATTGCCCGCTCAATCAGCTCCTGAACATCACCAAGCGGGTCTATTTCCTCCCGTGTTTCACACAGCAGCGCAGATTTCACGCCTAAAAGCCTTTCCTTAATAGGTGACAGCCTTCCGATGGTCTGGGAAAGAGAACGCAGCTCGCGGGCATTGGCACTGCCATATACAATTCTGGTCATGATACGTTCAAGGTCATAAATGTCGCGGAGCATTTCCTCCAAATCCCCACGCAGCATGGTGTCCGAAACAAGCTCATCCACTGCGTTGTGACGGCGGCTAATCTGTGAGATGTTAATCAAAGGCTGCTCAATCCAGCTGCGAATCAACCGCTTGCCCATAGCCGTCTTGGTATGATCCAGCACCCCGAGCAGCGACCCGCGCTTTTCTTTTGAGCGCATGGTTTCAAGCAGCTCAAGATTCCTTCTGGCAGTAAGATCCAGCTTCATAAACTGAACATCAGAATAAATGTCCAGATTTGTAATGCGTTCCAGCCCGCTCATCTGGGTTGCATAAAGATAATTTAGTGTGCATCCCAGCGCCCGTACCGCCGAACATTGATCTTCAAGCCCCAGTTCTTTTAAATCCGACTTGCCGAAATGCTGTAAAATACGCTGTACCGCACCTGAATACTCAAAACTCTCAGAAGACAGATGCTGTGGGCAGACATCAAGCCGCTGTGTAATAAAACCTACTATCGTGCTTTGGGCGGCAGCCGCATCATTGTATAAAATTTCACTCGGCATAAATCGCCCCAGCTCATTGGTAACGCGAAGGGCGACATCGTCTCCTGTTATATGGATTAAATGAATCTCGCCGGTGGAACAGTCGGTAAAGCATACGCCGGCATCGGCAGCATTGTCACTGACAAACAGGGCGCTAAGATAATTATTGCGTCCCTCGTCCAGCATGCTGCCCTCAATCACGGTGCCCGGCGTAATCACGCGGATTACATCGCGTTTTACAATCCCCTTGGCGGTTGCAGGGTCCTCAACCTGTTCACAGATTGCCACCTTATAGCCACGTGAAACCAACCGGGCGATATACCCCTCGCAGCTGTGAAAAGGCACGCCACACATGGGCGCGCGCTCCTCCTGTCCGCAGTCACGCCCTGTCAGAACCAGCTCAAGCTCCTGAGATGCCAGCTTGGCATCATCAAAAAACATTTCGTAAAAATCGCCCAGCCTGAAAAAGAGGATACAGTCCTTGTGCTGTTCCTTGATTTGAAAATACTGCTGCATCATGGGTGTAAAATTCGCCATTTATACTCTATCCCCCTTACGGGTTAACCAAATAACTTTCTTGGGTTTTAATGACATCCGGAGCATCCTTCGCAACTGCCGCCGCAGCCGGACTCCTGAATGGAATCGGGGTCCTCGCCCTGTGCAGATACGGTAATAATGGTCACAATATTTTTCACAAGACGGTCAAGCTCGCCTTTGGCTTGCTGATAAGCCTTCATATTCCTGTTTTCCATCATCCTTGCATAGACATCACGGATTTCGGTATCCAACGTCTGAATTTTTTCATTGTCCTTGTCCTCATTAGACATTTCGGTGCTGAGGGCGACACGCTTTAGATTAAACTCGCCAATCAGGCTCTGCAGGTCGTCATCATCATCGGCGGCAGACTGCGCAAGCTGTGTGCGCAGAAAACGCTGGTCATTCTGCATTTCATAAGCCAATTCTTTTGCCATTTCAAGTATTGTATCCACTTATAAATTCCTTTCCTGTGGGTCGTTTTAACTTGCATATAAAATATCCCCGAATACATATTAGGGATATAAAACCTCTTTTATCCTACCGGTCAAAATCCAGCTTCTTGCACCCGTTATCTCAACCGTTGCAACCTGACCGATCAGCGACGGATCGCCATCAACCCTTACAACAATATTTTCAGACAGGCGCGCCTCCAGAAAACCTTCACCCGCATTTTCGAGCAGTGCGCGGCGGGTTGTGCCCACCATAGAAGCCGACTGGGCGGCTGCAATCTCCTCCTGCAGTCGCGTCATTTCCTGAAACCAAGCCGTCTTTTCCTCCATTGGAACAGGGTCGGGCATACGGGCTGCAGGTGTTCCTTTTCGAGGTGAATAGATGAAGGTGAACAGCGAGGTGAAGCCGACACGCCGTATCAGGTCAAGCGTCTGATCAAAATCCTCACGGGTTTCTCCCGGAAAGCCGACGATCACATCACTCGTAAAAGAAATTCCCGGCACCACGCTTCTGGCATAATCGATCAGCTCAAGATACTGCTCACGAGTGTATTTTCGGTTCATTGCCTTTAGTACCCGATTGCTGCCCGACTGAAAAGGCAGATGAAAATGCCTTGCAACCTTGTCGCACTGAGCAATGGTATCAAACAGGCGTTTGGAGGCATCCTTAGGATGAGACGTCATGAATCTGATTAGAAAATCCCCCGGAATACCATTGATCCGCCGCAACAGCTCCGGAAAATCAACGCCGTGCGCTTCATCCCGACCATAGGAATTGACATTCTGCCCCAGCAGAGTTATTTCCTTATAGCCGTCACGGACGAGGCCACGGGCTTCCTCGAGTATCCGCTCGGGATCCCGGCTGCGCTCCCTTCCGCGAACATGCGGAACGATACAGTAGGTGCAAAAATTGTTGCAGCCATACATCACAGACAGCCACGCCTTGAATTTGCCGTCACGCTGTACCGGGATGTCTTCTACAATCGTACCATCTTGGTCAGGTGTTTCAAAAACCCGTTTTTGACCTGCAAGCGCTTTATATAAAAGCTCGGGAAACCTATGCAGAACGTGCGTGCCGAAAACCAGCCCCACAAACGGATAGCTTTTCCTGATTTTTTCGGCGACATGCTCCTGCTGCACCATACAGCCGCATAAAGCAATCAGGGTATGCGGACGGCGGTTTTTGATATTTTTCAGAGCGCCTACATTGCCGAACACCCTGTCCTGGGCATGCTCGCGTACCGCGCATGTATTGAAAAGAATCAAATCCGCCTGATCCGGCTCCTCCGTGAAGCCAAAACCCATGTTTGCAAGCATGCCTTTAATATGCTCGGAGTCTGAAACGTTTTGCTGGCATCCGTAGGTGCGAATGTGCGCCAGAGGCGGGTTGATATCCCCGCCGGGACGGGATTCATAAAAGGCGCGTATCCGTTCGGTATACTGACCCGAATCAAGCTCGGCAGGCGCCGCCTTTGCATTGGTTGACATCTATCTTTCATGTCCTTTCTGAAGGAGGGCGTATATTTCGTTTGGCCGATTTGGCCGATCTGCCTTGTACCATTTTGTCATTATCCTTGACATACTGTAATATTTCTATACTATACCAAAAAAATCGGTTTTTTTCAACCCTAATCAGTCTTGGTACAAGGCCAAAATCATACAATATCTTTTATCCTACAACAAAATGAGGCGGCTTAACCACCACCTCGTTTTATTGGTTTGCTCTACCGTTGGCAACCACCACATAAAAATGCCCCGGTAAAAACCGGGGCATTTTGGGAAAACAATTAGTTTTCGCCTCTCATGGCTGCAAAGCACTCGCTGCAATATACCGGACGATCCTCACGGGGTTTAAAAGGAACCTTTGCTTCTTTCCCGCAATTTGCGCACACAGCTTCATGCATCTCACGATCAGGCTTCGCCGCATTTTTGCGAGCATCGCGGCAACCCTTACAACGCTGAGGCTCGTTTACAAAGCCTTTCTCAGCGTAGAATTCCTGCTCGCCGGCGGTGAAAATAAATTCGGCGCCACATTCCTTGCAGATGAGAGTTTTGTCTTCGTACATGATTTTAACCTCGCTTAAAATAATAATTTGCCCCGCGACGGATTCAGACCGACACCTTTGAAAAACAACGCTCTTTTTAAGCTACCCGGGCATATCAAAACAGTTTATAATCAAAACTGTTTTAAACAATTAATGACGCGCTACTTAGCAACCGGGGTAGGATACGTTGACCAGCTTCCGTCGCACGCGCTGCAGTGAATTATCCACTGCCTTAACACTGATTTCAAGATGCCGCGCAATCTCCTCATAGGAGTAAGCAGCAAGGTACAGCATTAAAACCTCATATTCTCTGGGAGAAAGCAAGCCGCATAGCCATCCCTGCAGCCGGAAATGCTCTTCCTTCTGCAAAACAAGCTGGGCGGGGTCGTCTGTACAATCTGACATTGACAGGGAAGTCTCCTCCCTGTTGTCAATACTCACAATCTCTGACTGTGGAATCTTACGCGCTGCACCGTTACCTCTGAGAACCGATAGGATCCTGTTACGAATGCAGGCAGAAGCATAAGTACGGAAAGATGCCGCTTTAAAATTATAGGTGCGAACAGCCGTAAGCAGTCCGACAAGCCCCTCCTGAGCAAGGTCCTCATCTTCCTCTTGGGCATTTCGCAAACAATTCACCTGATATTTAACAATGGATGCGCAACGGTGCACAAGCATTGAAAAGGCAGGCTCACAGCCTTGGCGCGCAAGCCGTACCAGTTCTTCATCGCTCATTGTTTCCGTGATCGTCTGGTGATTGGTCAACGCCACAGAGCCACCTCAACGCCATATTTCATAAATTCTTTGAACAACATGACCAATTGTATACGATTTCCATATTTTTGTCAATACCCAATTTCATAATTATTATTCAACTTGTTAAAAAATATTCCGAAGACTGGAACAATTTTCTGTTTTTCTTATAAATCGACAACATATTACACAAGCCTTACATGGTTTGGATACAAATACATCTTCTGTCTATTAAGGAAAATACATTCATAAGAATTAGTCCTGCTTATCTTTGATAAAACCATCAATGGCATGGGCTGCCTGTTTACCAGCGCCCATCGCCAAAATAACAGTTGCGGCTCCGGTAACAATATCTCCACCTGCATAAACCCCTTGGCGTGATGTACGCATGGTATCCTCGTCAACAATAAGGCAGCCTTTGGGGTTGGCATCCAGCCCCGGCGTTGTCATCCGAATCAGCGGGTTGGGCGTATTCCCAATGGCAGCAATCACCATGTCAACATCCATCCTATGATTGCTTCCCGCAATCTCGGTGGGACGGCGACGACCGGATGCATCGGGCTCACCCAGTTCCATAGAAACACATTCAAGTGCATTTACACGCCCGTCTTCGTCACCGTGTATCGCAACCGGTGCTGTTAAAAAGCAAAATTCAATGCCCTCCTCTTTTGCATGGTGTATTTCCTCAAGTCGGGCGGGCATTTCGCTTTCACTGCGGCGATAAACAACATAAACCTTTTCTGCCCCCAGCCTTTTTGCACAGCGGGCAGCATCCATGGCAACATTTCCTCCGCCCACAACGGCGGCGCGTTTTGCCTGATAAATCGGAGTATCATATTCCTTGCGGTATGCTTTCATAAGATTGATTCTTGTCAGAAATTCGTTGGCAGACAGAACCCCCAGCAGACCTTCTCCCGGAATACCGAGAAAGCTGGGAAGTCCCGCCCCGCTTCCGATAAAAACGGCCTCAAATCCATCTTCAAACAGTTCGTCAACCGAAAGAATCTTTCCGATTACCATATTGGTTTCGATTTTTACGCCCAGTTCACGCAGAGATTCAATTTCCCGCTGTACAATTGTCTTGGGAAGACGAAACTCCGGGATGCCGTACATCAGCACCCCTCCGGCGATATGGAAAGCCTCGAAAACCGTAACCTCATACCCCAGCTTTGCCAGGTCTCCGGCACACGTCAGTCCGGCAGGACCGGAGCCGACGACCGCGACCCGATGACCGTTTGGCTCCGGTCGGGTTTCCTTTTTAGCTTCATGATCCATATGATAATCAGCCGCAAAGCGCTCCAGCCTGCCGATGGCAACCGGATCGCCTTTTTTGCCGCGCACACATCTGGCTTCGCATTGTGATTCCTGGGGGCAGACGCGTCCGCAAACTGCGGGCAGAGAATTGGTGCCGCGGATTACCTGATACGCTTCCTCGAAATCCCCCTCTTTAATCTGCTTGATAAAATCGGGAATCTGCACATTCACAGGGCAGCCACCGACACAGGGGCGGTGTTTGCACTCAAGACAGCGGGCAGCTTCATTTTGAGCCATCTCAATCGTATACCCCGTCGCCACCTCTTCAAAATTGGCGGCACGCGTTGCCGGATTTTGCTCCGGCATGGGCGTTTTTTCTGTCTGCTTATTTATTGCCATTTGTTTCAGCCTTTCCGTTCCTGTCGGTGCATCAGGCGGCAGTCATGTTCCTCCCGCTTATATTGGGTCAGTCGCTTCGTAGCCTCGTCCCAGTCAATCTGGTGGGCGTCAAATTCCGGCCCGTCAACGCAGGCAAATTTGACCTCTCCGCCGACGGTCAGACGACATCCGCCGCACATTCCCGTACCGTCGATCATGATGGGATTCATGCTTACATTTGTTTTTATACCGTATTGTTTTGTCAAATCTGCAACGGCGCGCATCATGGGAAGCGGGCCAATTGCAATTACAAGATCGTATGTTACGTCTGCATCCAGAAGCTCTTTCAGCTTGACGGTTACAAAGCCTTTGTTTCCGTTGGAGCCATCGTCGGTCATCATAAAAAGCCTATCGCTGACCGCTGCCATTTCCTCTTCCAGCATCAGAATGTCCTTGTTTCGAAAACCGGCAATCATATCGACATTTGCCCCCGTATCATGAAACGCCTTTGCTACGGGATAGGCGATAGCGCAACCCACTCCGCC
>DHOG01000113.1 GCA_002410715.1 Ruminococcaceae bacterium UBA5396
TGAAAGATGTGAGAAGCATACTTCAAGGGAAGGATCTTCTGCCCTTTTTCAAGCTCTAGTCAGTAAATACAATGGTATTTTTCCAGACTTCGAAAATGAGATTTCTCAATCTGGAAAATGCAGCGCACCGGGTATGGAATTTGATTATCGGCCTGAATTGAATGCAATCAAAGAAAAACTGCAAGTGATTTTGGCAACGGAAAAGAGTAATGACCCTCTGCACACTTTCAAGGCAATGGTTGATGAGGATCTTGATTCGCTACAGTCTGCACTTGCAGATATAAGTAATACCAAAACACTCGAATACGCAAAACAGCAATTGTATCAGGATGTAACCGCAAAATATCATCCGTATATACCCAAACTGGGAGATGGATTATATGAGTTTATTGAACAGTCCGGTTTCTATAATGAAGTGACTGGCGAATCACTTTTTTATAATTTACGGCAGATTTATAATAAACTCCTTACATATAAGAAACTGGGTTATCCGGGGCTTCAGGAAAAAGCAAATTCAGTGCCTTCAACAGTGGTTCAAGTTACGAACAACAATGAAAACCGCATTGATGTTGATATTAGTTTTAACAGTGTTCGTGAAAAAGTCAAAGGAATGTCAGCATTGCCGGAAACCGAAATTGACGAAATCTTGCGTAAAATAGACGAGATTGAAGATATCGTTCATTCATCCGACCGCAGAGCAAAAAAATGGGAGAATGCAAAGAATATTATCAAATGGATTGCTGACAAAGGTGTAGATGTTGGGATTGCTCTGCTGCCTTTGCTGCTACAAATCAAATAACCTATAGGAAGTATTGATATGAACAAGACAGCTCTTAAAAACTTTGCAGTTTGGGCACGGAACAAACTGATTGCGGATATTACATACAAAGCCGGATTGATGGGCATTACCGAGGATGGGATCAAGCCGGCCCTTCCCCAGTCCACCAAAGATACGGAATTCTATGATATTGGAACAAAAGAGCCGTATCTGGTCGGTGGCGAAGCCGCGAAACAGCGCAGACGGCTTGCTGAGTTAATCAACGGGAAAGCGGTAACTTCCGATTACAAGACAGCCTTTCATAGTGTCATTGAGGAAGTAGCCTATACTTGGTTTAACCGGCTAATAGCCGTCCGCTTTATGGAGGTCAACGATTATCTGCCTTCCCATATCAGGGTACTGTCTTCCGAGAGTGCCGACAAGCTGGAGCCGGATCTGGTAACGACCCCTTTTGATGCGGATTTGGAACTGACGGAAACTGAAAAAGCGGAGATTATCCGCCTGAAAAATGACAATCAGGTGGATGCTCTTTTTCGTATGCTCTTTATCAAACAGTGCAATACCATGAATGCCATTCTGCCAAAGCTGTTTGAAAAAACGGCGGATTATTCAGAACTCCTGTTGAATGTTTCCGTAACCGATCAAGATGGCGTGGTCTATCATCTGGTGCACGATATTTCCGAGGATGATTTCAACATTGAAAAAGGCGGTCAGGTGGAAATCATCGGCTGGCTGTACCAGTATTACAACACCGAACCGAAAGATGAAACCTTCGCGCTGCTCAAAAAAAACGTGAAAATCACCAAGGAACGCATTCCGTCGGCGACTCAACTCTTTACCCCAGACTGGATCGTTCGCTACATGGTGGAAAACAGCCTTGGCCGCCTGTGGCTGGAAGGCCACCCGAACGACAGCCTGAAATCCGGATGGAAATACTATCTGGACGAGGCAAAGCAGGAACCGGAAGTGCAGGCACAACTCGATAAAATCCGGGAAGAATACAAAACGATTAAGCCGGAAGACATCAAGGTAATCGACCCCTGCATGGGCAGCGGCCATATTCTGGTGTACGCTTTTGACGTGCTGATGCAAATTTATGAAACCGCCGGTTACAGCCAGCGGGATGCGGCAAAGAGCATTCTGGAGCATAACCTGTATGGCCTTGACATTGACGACCGTGCTTTTCAGCTTGCCTATTTTGCCGTGATGATGAAGGCGCGGCAATACAACCGCTTCATTCTGAACGGTGAGACGATCTGCCATATCTATTCGATACAGGAGAGCAACGGTTTTAACCCGGATTATCTGAAACTGCTTGGCGACGATAATTTAAAGGCTACTGCGGAAAAATTGATTACCATTTTTACCGACGCAAAGGAATACGGCAGCATTTTAAGCGTGGATATTCCGTTGCAGGAACTGGAAGTACTGCGGCAGCGCACAGACGAAATTTCTGAAGCTCATTATGACAACTTCTTTGACAGCGCCCGCCAATCCGGCATTATTACCTTACTTGTCCCCGTTTTGCAGCAAGCTCTTGTCATGGCGCAGAAATACGACGTGGTTGTGACAAATCCGCCGTATATGGGCACAAGCAATGGCGACGGAAATTTGAATAAATACATTAAGAAGAATTACCCCGACAGTAAATCAGACTTGTTCGCAGTATTGATTGAAAAGTGCGGCAAACTGACGAAACAAAACGGTTATCAGGCAATGATTACTCAGCACGCATGGATGTTCCTTTCCAGCTTTGAAAAGCTGCGGGAAAAGCTCATGCTCAAAACGACCATCAATATGGCTCATTTAGGTGCCAGAGCATTTGATGAAATCGGCGGCGAAGTTGTACAAACGACTTCTTTTGTATTACGGAATAGCAATATCGACAATTATTCAGCTTGCTATGTTCGTTTAGTGGATTATCAGAGCCAGCAAGAGAAAGAAACTGCCTTTTTGGAGAAGAAGGATATTTATTATGTAAAGAAGAGTAGGTATGCCTTAATACCCGGCGAAGTAATTGCATACTGGATAAGCGATAATACAGTCAACACATTTAAAAATAAGATTCTCTATGATGTTGCTCGGCCAAGACAAGGCATGGCAACAACGAATAACGATCTATTTCTAAGACTTTGGTATGAAGTATCTTCTGTTAAGGTTGGTCGAAATTATAAGAACGGAGATTTGGCAAACGACAGTGGTAGAAAATGGTTCCCTGTCACAAAAGGTGGCTCATATCGTCGCTGGTATGGGAACTTTGACTATATTGTGAATTACATCAATAATGGAAAGGAAATTTGCAATTTCATCGACAATACTCCGGGAGTAAGAGTCAAGTCAAATGGAAGAGTAATTAATAGGAATTTGTACTTTCATCATGGATTGACGTGGTCAACGATTGCGTCTGGGCCCTTTGCCATGAGATATGTACCAGATGGCTTTATTTTTGAAACTAAAGGTTCGATGTGCTTTGCTGATGACAGCATTTTATTGTATTTGCTAGGGCTTTATAATTCTAAGGTAATTCAACTTTTTTTGTCAGTTGTGTCGCCAACTTTGGACTACCATGAAGGTCCACTTGGAAAAACGCCAGTAGTAATTGAGAAAAATGAACGAATAGATGTATTGGTCAAGCGTAACGTGGAAATTGCAGAGGCTGATTGGAATAGTTTTGAAACCTCATGGGATTTTAAATATCATCCGCTTTTGCAATGGTTAGGTTCAAAAGCAATGTGGGGAGCCTCAAACGAAAAACTACGACAAAACCTTGTGGTAGCTGAAAGCTATGCAGCGTGGAAAGCATTGGCCGAACAGCGGTTTTTACAGCTCAAATCCAATGAAGAAGAACTAAACCGTATTTTCATCAACATCTACAGCTTGCAGGATGAATTGACGCCGGAAGTGAAAGACAAAGACGTTACCGTCGCCCGCATTTACGATACCAAAGAAGAAATACCCGAAAGCATGAAGGGAAACAATTACGTCCTTACCAAATGCGATGTAATAAAGTCCTTTCTTTCCTACGCCGTCGGCTGCATGTTTGGCCGCTACTCACTAAACAAGCCCGGGCTTGTTTTTGC
>DHOG01000003.1:0-13745 GCA_002410715.1 Ruminococcaceae bacterium UBA5396
TCCTGCTGCCGAGCAGCATCACGCGTTTATGAGGCTGATATTACAGAGCAGAAAACATCAAGGACGGGGAATTTTATGGCAGCAACACGCAACACCAAGCAAAAACAGCTTGTTCTATCGCTGCTCGAAAATTCGGATAGACCGCTGACTGTAGGAGAGGTGTATCAACTGGCAGTGCAGCGGCAGAAGGGCATTGCAAAATCAACCATATACAGGATACTTGATTCCATGCTTGCCCGCGGGGAGGTTACACATGGTTTGCTCCAGAACGGCGAGAGCTTTTACAGTGTCGCGCAGAAGCATAGGCATCTGCATTATATGATCTGCAACGGCTGCAACCGCATGCTTGACTTCCCGCAGTGTCCCCTAAGCAGTCTGGAACGAGAAATCGCAGTCTCATCAGGCTTTCTTGTCACCGATCATACGCTGCAGATCTACGGATATTGCAAGGATTGTCAGGATCAGGGTACTAGGTAACACAGTACGCTCAATTATTTATTAATTTTGTTTTAAAAAAAATGCCCATAGCAAGTGAATTTTATAAATTTTTTGCCGATATATATTAAGAGGGTGTATTGAAACATATATTCTATAAAGAGGTGTATTGAATGGCAGCAAAAAGTATGGATATGCTCGGGAGTAAACTGGCGTATATGATTAAGAAGGATCAACTGTCCAGTTGCGGTGTTCTCAGGTTGGCCGGAAAGGAATGCTATCCGGGGAAAACATTTGAAACATTAAGCTTGAATGAGCTTAAGACAGTGTTAGAAAACGGTCTGCCTAAAAAACTGCAGAACCTGCGTGTCAAGAATATTAATGAGGTTGTAAGGGAGATGTTGGCTTTCTTAAAGAGAAACGAAGTTGAAATTAGAGGGTATTAAAGGATTGTTCATACATAGATAGCAAGCCAACTTCTAAAGAGGTTGGCTTGTTTTTGTTATTGTTTTGCGATACCGTTTTTATTAGGAAGCCTATTCAATATCCTGAACAACGGTTTCGGGAGGGGTATCGAGAATACGCGGATTTCTAAAAATCTTTTGGATTGACTTTAAAACGCCGGCATAATAAAAGCCATCACAGATACGGTCATCCATTGTAAGGGTATAGCTGACAGAACGGGATACGGTGTTTGAACCGTCAGAGGTACTGCGCGTCTTTGTCCCAAAGCACAGAAACATTGGTATGTTACCGAAATCATAGAGATGGTGGTTTACCGGCGGCAGTCCGATGGAGCCAAGATCCGAAATAAATATACTGCCGTGAAACGGGCTGGCTTCAATCAGTGAGCGGGGCATAACGCCAAAGAAATCCATAATCTCAAGTAGACGAACCACCAGCCTAAGAATTAGTCCCGGAACAAAATATAAGATTCGAACCGCTTTATCTGTTTTATTTGAATCCCCTTCACGTTTTGCTTCCTGAACTGCTTTTTGAACCTTTTCATACACAATATCGATTGTGTCGCTGGGATCAAAGTGAACTTTAATTGTTGTTTCCTGTCCATCGACGGTCAGCTCTTTCTTGACGGTAAGATTGACAACAATATCATAGCGCGCAAATATTTTCTGCCCCGAGACAAAGCGGTTCAGGGCCGGTTTCTGGGAAACGATTCTCACATAGGCAGCGATAAAAAAATGCAGGAGACCCAGTCCCGGCATATTGTCTCGTCTTTTTGCACGCAGATAGTTATCTACTTCTGTAACAATGACCGAACTTGAAAAGAAATTTGACGAGCTGCTTTTCTTTTTCATGATATATGTAGCAACACTGAAAAACGGATCAAGCGTCCTGATCCTTCTGCCGTCCGGACGGTCCCCGAATCTGCGTCGGTATTTGCCTGTATGTTTCATTGTAACCAATGCCCTCCCCGGTGCATGTCCATCTGATTTAACGCCGCAAAGATAAAAATGCACAAATAATTATTCAGTCGGTGAAAGCCGCCTTTCCCCGATTATAATGTGATTCCATATAAACTGCAGGCGTTTTCGCAGGTTTGACGGAGGAGCGATTCAACCGATATCCCGCGTATTTCGGCGATTTTCTCTGCAGTGTAGGCAATATATCCCGAATGGCAGCGTTTGCCTCTGAAGGGCACCGGTGTCATATAGGGCGCATCTGTTTCAAGAACAAGCCGGTCGGCAGGCAGCATGGCAGCTACCTCAACCGGTTTTTTTGCATTTTTAAAGGTAACAGCACCGCCGAGACCAATGTACATTCCCAGCCTAAGCACTTCCTTTGCCAGCTCCGGACTTCCAGAAAAGCAATGAATAACGCCCTTAGGGCGGTATTGTTTCAGCAAACGAAGGGTGTCTTCATGTGCCTCACGGTCATGGATAATCACAGGCTTCTCCACTTCCAACGACAGTTTTAGCAGCTGTTCGAACAAATCAAGCTGAACTTCTCGGGGAAAGGTATTGTAGTGATAATCCAGACCAATTTCGCCGAGTGCCACAACACGTGGATGCTCAAGCAATGATTGTAGTGTTTCTATGGCATTCTTCGGCGCATTGCCTGCCTCATGAGGGTGTATTCCCGCCGCTGCCCAGACGAAAGGATGGCGCTCAGCGAGGGTGATACCGGCGCGGGATGATTCAATATCGCTGGCGGCATTGACGACGGCACAGACATTCTGGCTCTGCAGCCATGAAAGCAGCTCATGGCGGTCATGGTCAAACGCCTCGTCGTCGTAATGCGCATGGGTGTCAAAAATAGATTTCAATGAAATGACTCCTTAATTACCTTACCTTGCTGCCGGGGGCAACACCCTCTACAAATAATACACGCGCGGCATCTCCGTCGTCAGCCGCGAGAATCATCCCCTGACTTTCCACACCACAGAGGACAGCGGGTTTCAAGTTGGAGACCAGAACAATGCGGCGACCTTTCAATTCATCCGGCGTATACCATTTCGCAATGCCGGAGCAGACGGTTCTGGGGGCGCCGCTGCCGTCGTTCAGGGTCAGCTTCAGCAGCTTCTTTGCCTTTTTAATGGGCTCGCAATTGGTGATTTCTGCAACACGCAGGTCGATTTTTGCGAAATCCTCTATTCCGATTTCAGGCAGAAACGCAACATTTTCGGGTGCGGCTTCGGCTTTTTCGGGTTGGGGCGACGGCAATTCGGCTGCGATTTCGGCAAGCTTTTTCTCGGTGTCAATGCGGGCAAAAAGCGGTTGGGGCGTTCCGACCGAGTAGTTGTCGGCAGCACCAAAGTCTGCGGTGATAGAATCCATTGTCTTAAGGCTTTCCTGTACACCGATCTGCCTGAGGATGTTTTCGGAGGTTGAGGGCATAAACGGCTTCAGCATGACACCCAGCATGCGTATCGATTCAATCAAGTTATACAGAACGTCGTTCAGGCGGTTGCGGTCATCCTCGCTTTTTGCCAGAACCCACGGCGAGGTTTCGTCAATGTATTTGTTGCAGCGGTGAGCCAGCTCCATGATGGTTTGGGCAGTGTCGGCTGTGCGGTATGCGTCCATCAGCCGAATATAGCTTTGAACCGACTGGCTAGCTGTTTTGATCAAGTCGGCGTCGGCATCCTTCAGCTCTGCCGGACGGGTTACTCTACCTTCAAAATACTTGTTTGCCATGGCAATGCTGCGGTTTACGAGATTCCCCAGGGTGTTGGCAAGGTCGGCGTTATATTTTGCAATCATGCTTTCATAAGTGATGGAGCCGTCCTGTGCAAACGGAATTTCAGACAACAGGTAATAGCGCACCGCATCCACCCCGAAATGACGGGCAAGATCGTCGGCGTAAATCACATTTCCTCTGGATTTGCTCATTTTGTCTTCGCCAACCAAAAGCCACGGATGCCCCAACACCTGTTTGGGCAGAGGCTCACCTAGTGCCATCAAAATGATGGGCCAGTAGATGGTGTGAAATCTCACGATGTCCTTGCCGATTACGTGCAAATCGGCAGGCCAGTATTTGTGGTAAAGATCGGAGCTACCGTCGGGATTATATCCAATGCCGGTGATGTAGTTTGACAGCGCATCAAGCCAGACATAGGTAACATGATCGGGATCAAATTCCACAGGGATTCCCCACTTGAACGAGGTGCGCGAAACGCAGAGGTCGGAAAGACCGGGCTTGAGGAAATTATTAACCATTTCGGCGCGACGGGAATCCGGCTTGAAGAAATCCGGATTGCTCTCATAATATTCCATCAACTTATCCTGATATTTGCTGAGCCGCAGGAAATATGCCTCCTCGCAGGCGTCGCTGACATCCCGCCCGCAGTCCGGACATTTGCCGTCCTTAAGCTGGGATGCTGTAAAAAACGATTCGCAGGGAATGCAATATTTTCCTTCGTACTCACTTTTATAAATATCGCCCTGGTCATACAGCTTTTTAAATATTTTCCTGACCGCAAATTCATGGTCGGCATCGGTGGTACGGATGAAACGGTCATAGCTGGTATTCATGCAGTCCCAGACATCCTTGATCTGAGCCGCAATTCTATCTACATATTCTTTGGGGGTCATCCCCTGTTCTTTTGCACATTCCTCTATTTTTTGGCCATGCTCGTCCGAGCCGGTAAGAAAAAACACGTCAAAACCCATCATTCGCTTATAGCGAGCAATGGTGTCAGCCAAAACCGGATCATAGGTGTTGCCGATATGAGGCTTGCGCGAAGTATAGGCGATGGCGGTTGTAATATAAAATTTTTTTTCATCCAATTTGTCCACAAAGACCCCTCCTGCAGCTCTCCCAAGAAAGGGATAGCAACTGTATTTTTATATTTTACCAGATTGATGAAAAAATACAAGGGCAGATATGACGGATTCGGCTGATAGTTGGGCTAGACTACAGACATAAATATAGGGATATAGAACGAACCTCTTCGACACTTATTGACAAAATCTTTTGGCTGCCGTATGCTTTTATCCGTCACCACGGTCGAACACAGGGGTATGCGACTTCCCTACGGCAGGCTTAAAGCAATCGACCGGTGGTTGGGACGCTAAAAGGAGAGATAATTTTGAGTGGGTTTCAAAACGATTTAACCAAGGGCAGTGTAACAAAACACCTTCTTAGGTTCTCATTGCCGTTTCTGGCATCCAACTTGTTACAGGCTTTTTATAACATGGCAGATATGCTGATTGTGGGTCGGTTTGACGGCCCGGTAGGGGCGTCGGCTGTGGGCACCGGCGGAACCGTGACCATTCTTTTGATCAATATGATAAGCGGACTTGCTGTCGGAGGAACGGTTATGATTGCACAGTATATAGGTGCAAGAAAACAGGAGGAGATGGAAAAGACCGTCGGTACCATGTTCACGCTGTATGGAGTGGCCGCCGCTGTGTTAACGGTTGTGATGCTGCTGGCGGGAAAACATATTCTCAATTTATTGAATACTCCCTCCGAATCGTTTAACGAGACGTTAAGTTATCTTAACATTTGTATGAGCGGCACGGTATTTGTATTTGGTTACAATGCGGTCAGTGCTGTGCTTCGGGGTATGGGAGATTCGCGCCATCCCCTGATTTTTGTGTTGATTGCCACCACCACTAATATTGTTCTTGACTTAATTTTCGTGGGACCTTTGGGTATGGGGGCGGCAGGCGCAGCATGGGCAACCATTATCGCACAGGCACTCAGCTTCATTCTTGCCGTCATTTTCCTGCGCCGCAACAATTTTCTGTTTGATTTTCATCCCCGTAGCTTCCGTATTGATAAAAAGATTGCACTGCAGCTTTTAAAAATCGGTCTGCCTACCTCTCTTCAGGGGACCCTTGTCAGCTTCTCGTTTATGTGGCTGACCAGACTTGCAAACGATATTGCCGGAATTGTGGGTCAGACCTCACTCAGCGTTGCCGGCAAGGTCAACAGTGTTGCGATACTGCCGTCGATTGCCATGCAGGCATCGGTTTCTTCCATGGCAGGGCAGAATCTTGGAGCGGGGAAGCCGGATCGCGCAAGAAAAACCATGCTGGTCGCCATGGGTTTGGCATTTTCATTTTCGTCGGTGGTGTTCACCCTTGTAAACCTTTTTTCAACCCAAATTGTAACCCTTTTTATCGGTTCGGGAAACACCAATCTAACCCCGGAGGTGGTTGCCCAGTGCATCACCGAGGGCAGCAAATATATTCGAAACATTAGCTATGATTATCTGGTGGTAAGTCTGCATTTCTGTATAAACGGGCTTGCTATGGGTGCAGGGCAGACGTTGTTTTCCCTTTTAAACGCCACCTTAAGCGCCCTTTTGCTCCGAGTCCCGGCTGCGTGGATCCTAGGCATTTCGTTTGGCTGGGGGCTGTCGGGGGTCGCTCTAGCGGCACCCATTGCGGGATTGGGTTCTCTGCTTATCGGAATTATATATTTTCTGTCCGGAAGCTGGCGTGTCAGCAGCATTAAAGGCGTACGAATTATGCAGGAATAAATTTACCGAAATGCTGGATTTTCCTGTGCCGAGCTTGCATTTTGTCCTGTCCGGGCATATAATCAAAGGTAAAGCTATAATTTATAGGAAGTGTTGCAGATGAAAACATCGCAGGAGATTTCGGTGCAGCTGACACAGTCACCGAAGATGAAGCCGCAGGATGTCACAAAGCTTGGATTTGGCAAATACTATACCGATCACATGTTTATTATGAATTATGATGCAGGGCGGGGGTGGCATGATCCTCGAATTGTTCCGTACGGTCCGCTGTCTCTTGACCCTGCGGCAATGTGTCTTCATTATGGTCAGGAGGTTTTTGAGGGGCTTAAGGCATACCGCGCCCCCGATGGGGAAATCGCACTCTTCCGTCCTGACAAAAATATGGCGCGGCTGAATCTGTCCAATGAGCGTCTGTGCATTCCCCAAATAGACGAGGCGTTTGCCGTCCAAGCGATTAAGAAGTTGGTTTCGATTGATGGGGACTGGATTCCCAAAGGTGAGGGAACCTCCCTTTATATTCGTCCCTTTATCATTGCAGTTGACCCCCATGTGGGGGTACATCCGGCCGAGCATCTGCTGTTTATTATTATATTATCGCCTGTGGGGGCATACTACCCCGAAGGACTGAACCCGGTCAAGATTTATGTGGAGCGGGAATATGTTCGTGCAGTTAAGGGCGGCATGGGATATGTCAAAACCGCCGGCAACTATGCCGCATCGCTGAAAGCCCAGGACATTGCAAGCAAGCAGGGTTATACCCAGGTTCTGTGGCTGGACGGTGTTGAGCGTAAATATATTGAAGAAGTAGGAACCATGAATGTCTTCTTTAAAATAGGCGGCGAAGTGGTTACCCCGGCTTTGCAGGGCAGTATTCTGGGGGGCATTACACGAATGTCCTGTATCGAGCTGCTGCGTTCCTGGGGATATACCGTAAACGAGCGACCTCTGGAGCTTGCTGAGGTTGTGAAGGCGGCAAAGGACGGCACACTTGAAGAAGCATTCGGAACAGGTACCGCCGCCGTGGTTTCGCCGATTGGGGAGCTCAAGGTGGATGATCAGCATATTGTGATTAACAACAATCAAATCGGGCAAACAGCCCAGCGGCTTTACGATACCCTCACCGGTATTCAAAACTGCAGTGTTTCCGATCCCTTTGGTTGGGTGGTTAATGTGAAATAAAACGGATGGAACGAATTCAACCGCCATAGATATGTGAACAGTAGTGGTGCCAAAGAGCGCCTTCTTCCGCGGCTTTTCCCAAAGTCCCATGGAACCATGTCCACCTCTCTCCCATATAATGTGTTGGTGCACCTAATACGATTATAGGAGAGATCATATGAACGGCGAAGTTTTTGATGACAATTTTGTAGAGCACCTATCACGTTTTATCGGTGAAACGGTTACCATATTCACCACAAGCGGCGGTCAGTCCGGCTCAGGGTTTACCGGCGTGATTCTTAGTGTTAATCGCTGTTTTGTAAGGCTGATTACCCGTATCGGACCGGCGCCGGGCTGCGCCCTCGGAAATGCCTGCAATGACAACCGAAACCATCGCTCCAGCTGCTGCGGTGACGGCGGCTATGACAATCGGTCTTATGATAACGGTTATGACAACAGGTCATTTGGCGGCCGCTTCAACTACAACAATGTCGGTTCAGTAACCGATATTCCGATTGACCGAATTGCTTCCTTCGTGCATAACGCCGTATAAACTCAAGCCTTGGCTCACTAAACTCCCGTATAAAGCGGGAGTTTTCCTATAGATATTTGTATTATATAAACAGAGCAAGACCGGACCGTTCAGAAACGTGATACACAATGTAGGGCAGCTCTGCACTTGGCTGTCAAGTAACACACCTTTACTCATCGAGAATTGCCCTTGTCCGTTAAGGCTTTCCCCTTGCGTGTCATGGTTTTCCTTAATGTTTTTGCAATCGACACAGTGCAACAGGAGTTGGAGTGCGATGAGAGAGCTTGGCTACACCGTTACCAAAGAATATGATAATGCCACAGTGCAGTCCTTTCTTAGGCGGCATTGTGGTGTTTCGGCGCGCCTGCTGACACGCCTTAAGCGGGTGGAAAACGGGATAACTGCAAACGGAGTGCATGTCAGAAGCATTGACAGGGTTATGGCAGGGCAGCGGATTGTGCTGCGGCTGCCCCAAGATAAGCCGAATCTTGACGGAATAGAGCTTCCCTTGGCCGTTGTTTATGAGGATGATGACGTGCTGGCTTTGGACAAGCCTGCCGGCATTGCGGTTCATCCATCGGCGGAACATGATGAGCCGACGCTTGCAGACGCCGTTGTATCTTATTTTAAGCGTCAGGGAGCTTGCTTGAGCTTTCGTCCTATCTATCGGCTTGACCGTAACACAAGCGGGCTTCTTCTTGCCGCGAAAAACGCCCATGCCGCACATCTTTTGAACGGGAAAACCCAAAAGGAATATCTGGCAGTTGTTTTGGGCAGGCTGGAGGGCGAAGGTGTTATCGAGCAGCCCATCCGGGTTAAGGATGGGTTTGGTATTACACGCGAGGTGGGGGAGGGAGGCAAGTACTGTCTGACGAGATGGAAATCGGTGGCGTCCGACGATACGCTGTCTCTGATTCGTGTTTTGATTGAAACAGGGCGAACCCACCAAATCCGAGTACACATGGCATGGCTTGGCCATCCGCTTGCGGGCGATACCATGTACGGTAATGATCTATATTATATGCAAAGACACGCCCTGCACTGCTTTCGGCTTGGATTTATCCATCCGATCGGCCGTTCTGCCGTGAATCTATCTATTCCTGTTGCTTCGGATATGTGTGCATTGATGACCGAAAGAGGATGGGATTTTCCTTAATAATTATTTTTAAGTTAACAAATCAATATAAAATTTCCTGTATAATGACTAAATGGATTTGGCTGAAATGAATGCAAAGGGGATTGTGTCATGCCCGCGGTAGTAACCCACTATCTGTTTGCGCTACGGGTTTTTTCAAGATTAAAAAAATCCGGCTTGGATGATTTTGATCGGGATATGGCGCTCATAGGTGCGCAGGGGCCCGATATCTTCTTTTTCCATCGTGTTCTGCCGTGGAAACCGGGAGACAGCCAAACCATTGTGGGGAGAAAGCTCCATCGCGGAAGTCCTGCCAGACTTTTTGAGGGCTTTAGAGGTGTTCTAAATACCGAACGACTGCAATATAAAGAAGTAATGGGCTATGTGGTTGGATTTTTTTGTCACTATGCCCTTGACCGTGCCGCTCACCCATATATATATTGGGCACAGGAGAAGCTATCCGAGGATGATCCGGATTACGGTACCAAGCCGATTCAGTATCACTTCAGAATTGAAAGCGCGCTTGACACCATGATTTTGCGAAGGGAGACCGGCAGACTGATCAGCAGTTTTCATCTCATGTCTGCACTTCCGCGGGACAGTGGGGGGCGCTATAGGATGGTTGGACGGCTATACAACGATTTATTGTTCAGGCTTTACGGTATGCGAATACCCGTCGAGCTGCTTGCCCTTGCCCCCGGAGATATGCGTCATGCGCTTTTCTTTTTGAATGACCGTGGGATGCTGCGGCAGAGGCTGCTGTTCCGTCCTATTGAAAAGCTGGTAAGGAAGGGGCATTTTGCAAGTTCACTGATGCGTCCGCAGGATACAAGTGACTGGGATTATGCCAATGAGGCACACAAGGAATGGTCAAACCCTTACGATTCGCTGCAAAAAAGTACAGATAGCTTTTATCGTCTCTATGATGATGCGGTGGCCGAGGCGGCAGATATGATCACGGAATTTGTTGCGTCGCTGCCGATGGGCAAGTCAATGCAGGAAATTACGCAGGATCGTGGCTTTTCCAGTGATTTGCCTGGTGTATATGATGAGGTTTAATTCAGCTAAGCGAATGGATTTCGCTTTTACAAAATCGGTTTTATGGCCCTTATCGGGCATAAAACCATGAAAGGATATGGAGCTTACATGGAGATGATTACCAGTTTTCAGGTGGATCACACCTGTCTCAACCCCGGGATGTATATTTCCAGAACCGACGGTGACATTGTTACCTACGACCTTCGTTTTGTTCGTCCCAACACGCCTCCCTTTCTCGAAAATGCAGCCATTCATACAATTGAACATCTTTTTGCAACCTATGTACGAAACAGCCGGTTTCGCAACGGAATTATATATTTCGGCCCGATGGGATGCCGTACCGGCTTCTATTTCATAACCCGCGGAATATCCCACCATGATGCCATCAAGCTGACCCAGGATGCGTTAGACTTTATCGCAAACTACAGCGATGAAATCCCGGGAACGGGGGAAGCCGAATGCGGGAATTACCGGGAGCACGATCTTGAGGGAGCTTGTCATCATGCAGCCCATCAGTTATCCATCATCAGAAGCTGGGACGTTTCATTACTGGCGTATAAGTAGCTAATTTTGTACAATAGGTCAAAAATATTGCCCATATACAGCCAGAATTTTAACAATTAGTCATGAACTTTTACCAAAAGGGTTGCATTCTTGTAACTTTTGAGTATAATAGAAACAGGTTGTTACAAGTTTGTAACTATTTCGGCTTGTAGATTAGGTGACACAGTCGGGTGCTTTCGGCTGGCTTAAACCAAGCCCTGTGGTTAGGAAGTGATTTTTTGACTGAAAACCAGGGTTCTTTTAAAGAAAAGCAGATATGTGCCGCTCGTCGGCTTAAATATTTTATGCAGAACATTGTTTGGCGTTATATTGTGACGGCTTATCATATCGGTCACAATTTCTGTTATATCATCGGAGCTCAGACCATTCGGTTTGCACGTCATTCACGCAAGAGGCTTGTTGGCAGTCTCGTACCGGTAGGGCGACTGCTTTATAAGGCGACTGATTTTATACTTTTAAGACATATTCGTCTCGCCGCTCGCAATATTAAAAACGAGACAATTTGTTTTATTCAAGGGTTTCCCATTGCTGCAAACCGGGTGCGCGAGGCATTTGGGCGCAGTGTAATCAGCGGGGTGAAAACCCTCCTTTTGCTTCCTTTTATTGCGATTCATCGTCACAGAAGGGCAGTAATCACATCTTTAAATATTGTGGCTCCGGTTGCTGCTGTTTTTGCGCTTGTTTTCACCGTTCAGTTTTGGAGCGGGATGACATTTGCGCTGGCTGTTGAATATGACGGCGAGACACTTGGATATATATCAGACGAGGCGGTTTATGACAACGCTGCCAATATGGCTACCGACAGGGTTATCAATACAGATAACTCATTTGAGGTGAAACGGGTTCCCAAGCTTACCATCGCCGTGGTTTCTAAGACGGATATTTTGGATGAGAGCGCCGTATGTGATAAAATTCTTGAATCATCGGGCGACTCAATTACCGAAGGCTCGGGACTCTATATAGACGGTAAGTTCGAGGGTGCTGCACAGTCCAGAAGCGGGCTTGACACACTGCTTGATTCACTGCTGCAAGGATATTGCAGCGGCAAAGGAAGCGAACGAGCCGAATTTGTTCAGAATGTTGACATTGTTGACGGACTATATCCTGTCTCTTCGGTTACTTCAATTGAGGACATGCGTGCCCGTTTGACCGAGCAGACGGTTGTCGATAAGTATTATAAAATTGTTAAGGGCGATTCGCCGCTTTTGATTGCTGCCAAGACAGATATGTCTCTTGCAGAGCTTCGCGCTCTTAACAAGGATTTTGACAAGAAGATTTTTCCCGATGTAGAGGTTTTGATACAGAAAGCTCAGCCTTATTTGCGTGTGCAGGTTGTACGCACGGTGGAGTATAAGGAAACCATTGATTATAAGACCGTAACCATCCATGACGAGAAGCAGTATATCGGATATTCGCGTGTACGCAAAAACGGTGTTGAAGGCCAACGCCGGGTAAAAGCTGAGATTACGATGGTTGACGGGATTGAGCACTCACGAAAAATTTTGGATACAAAAGTCACCAAAAAGCCGATTGATAAAGAAGTTGTTGTCGGCGCCAAAAAGATTAATAAAACTGTCAGCGCAGCAGGTGACGGTATTTCCACAGGACGTTTTGTCTGGCCGCTTCCTTCCTGCAGAAGGATTTCCTCCCCCTATGGTTATCGCTGGGGAAGGCTCCATGCCGGAATTGACATTTCAGGCAACGGTGTATTCGGCAAGCCGGTTGTTTCTGCTGATGGCGGCAGGGTTGTTGAAGTAAACCACGGCTGGGGCGGAGGCTTCGGAAAATATATTATCGTTGACCATGGCGGCGGATACAGAACCGTTTATGCACATTTGAGTTCCATTAACGTCTCGACCTGGCAGAAGGTAAGCCAGGGACAGTTGATTGGAAGAGCGGGAAGCACGGGATATAGTACCGGACCTCATCTGCATTTTGAGATTCGCATTAACGGCCGCTCGGTTAACCCTGTTTCCTATCTAAGATAATTTCTAAAATAATTGATAATCAGAGAACCGCCCTGAACGGAATGTTCAGGGCGGTTATAATGTGTATTTTAATAAGGTTTATTACTATTAAATCCAGCCACGGAGCTTAGCCGCCTCAGCCACGCGGTTAATGGCGATTTCATAGGCAGCGTCCCGCATATATAGGCCTTTTTCCCTAGCAAGATTATGAACAGCATGGAAAGCGGAGGTCATTTTAAAATCGAGTTTTTCCAAGACTTCTTCAATTGGCCAGAAATAGTTCATGTTGCACTGGACTTGTTCAAAATAGCTGCACGTAACACCGCCGGCGTTGCATAAGAAATCCGGAACAAGATAAATGTTTTTTGCTTTGATTAGTTCATCGCAATCCGGTGTTGTGGGTCCGTTGGCTCCTTCGCAAATCACCTTTACCTGATTGCTGATTGCAGCAAAAGTAGCGGGTGTCAGCTGGTTTTCAAGCGCGCAGGGGAGGAGAATGTCAACATCTTGAGCAATCCAAGCATCGCCGCCCAGCAACTCTAATCCTATTTCCCGCGCCTTCACCTTATCAATGGTTCCAAAGGAATCTTTAATGCTAGCGATTTTGTCGATATCCAGTCCGTTTACATTACGATAGGTGTACGCCTTTTTATCTTGGTTGTCCCAGCAGGAAATCGCAGCAATCTTTCCGCCCATGCTGGTATACAGTCTGGCGGCATACTCTGCCACATTTCCAAATCCCTGGAGGCTCGCGGTTGTTTTGGTAATATCTATATTCAATTCTTTAAGGGCTTCTCTAAGGCAATAAATGACACCGTATCCCGTTGCTTGGGTACGACCAAGCGATCCCCCCATCCCGACAGGCTTTCCGGTAATGACACCGGGATAATGAGCGCCTTGAATCGCCTCAAATTCATCCATCATCCAGAGCATGTGCTGGCCATTGGTCATGACGTCGGGAGCCGG
>DHOG01000003.1:13954-36978 GCA_002410715.1 Ruminococcaceae bacterium UBA5396
ACATCAATCATCGGTCCGATGTTTTTGGCGAGCTGTCTGACATATCCCCTGCATAACCGTTCCTGCTCACCGCTTGACAGGTTACGAGGGTCACAAATAACGCCGCCCTTTGCTCCACCGAGCGGAATATCAACAACTGCACATTTCCAGGTCATCCACATAGACAGAGCTCTTATTGTATCAACTGTTTCCTGTGGATGAAAGCGGATTCCGCCCTTGGCAGGACCTCGCGCATCATTATGCTGTATTCTATAGCCGTTAAATACTTTTGTTGTTCCATCATCCATTTTCACAGGAATGGTAAAATGATATTCGCGGCAGGGCTGCCGAAGCAAATCACGGATTGATTGATCCAAATCAATCAAATCAGCCACGCCATCAAACTGTTTTTGTGCAGTCAAGTAAGCATTGTATGTAGGTTGACCCATCTGATATTCTCCTCATCAAGTAATTTTTTTGCTAAATAGCATCTCTTAAAATTATAACTTCTTTTGATGAATTGTCAATAAAATTTTAGTAGGTGCCTGTGTTAAGTGCTTGCATTGCAAGCTTGTTTTATATTTTATAATAAAACAAACAAACAGGATTTCGTAATTATATGATATAATAAAATTAAACAGAAATATCCAAATAAATCAGGTGATTGAATAATGAAAAAAGGAACAAAAGTCGGTATGCTGGTTTCTTTCGTGGTTTTATCATTTATTTTTCTCTCGCTTGTTATTAGCAACACGGCTCTGACAATCAGCCAATATTTTGTAGAATATGAAAACCTGCCGGATGCTTTTGACGGCTATAAAATAGTTCAGTTATCTGATTTGCATAGCAAGCAATTCGGGAAAAATAACAAGAATATTCTTAAAAAGATTCAAACGTTAAAGCCTGATCTTGTCGTTATGACAGGGGATATGATTAACACAACCGACAATAATTATGATGCTTTTGTTTCACTGTCACAACGCCTTGCATCAGAGCACCCTACTTATTATGTCATTGGAAATCATGAGCAAAATTTAAGCCAAAGCAAGCTGCAAGCCCTTTATCAAAGCCTGAGTGAGGCTGGCGTATTCATTTCGGGTAACACCAAAATGTCGATTCAAAAACAACGGCAATCTATCGATATATACGGATTATGGTTCAATCTGAGATATTACAGCGATCAAAGAAATGAATATATTCAAAAACATGCAGACGATTACTTTTTCGGCGTGGATAAAATGAATGAGGTTTTGGGGAGCAAAGACAGCGATTCGTTTTGCATACTGTTAACACATAATCCTCTTTATTTTGAAAGCTATGCAGCATGGGGAGCCGATTTGGTATTAGCAGGACATATGCATGGAGGAATGATCCGTCTCCCGTTTGTGGGAGGGTTGTTTTCGCCGGAAAAAGTTTTTTTGCCGAAATATGACTCCGGAAAGTTTTCATTCGAAGGTACCGATATGATCATCAGTAAGGGATTGGGAAATGGAAACATAGGCTTTCGTTTATGGAATTGCCCCGATTTGGTGTCGGTTACACTTAAGGTAAAAGGAGCAGATAAGTGAATAAGATAAAAATTTGTGTCTTTTGTATCTTAAATTCTCTACTCGGATTTCTATCCTTTAAATTCATTCCGTTGGCTTGGCTAATAGCCACCAATACATTGAAGGGGAAAGTAAATAATCCTGAAGGGGAATTATTCGTTCCGTTTGGAATATTTCTACTAATAATCATCCCAATCATTGTTATATTATGCAATATGTCAATGTATATAAGTACTAAGGCTGAAAAACGATTGGTATATTATATTGTTTTCTTGTATTTTGTTTTAGGTTTACTTTTTGCAGTTGCAACATAGCATAAGTATTCAGCATATTCCCACTTGTTTTAAGGTCTAAAAAGAGGGTGCAAATTTGCACCCCTTTTTAAATAGATATGAGCCCGCCCTCGGGGTTTGTTTTGTTTACGCCGGCGGCAATACTTTTCGTTGCAGGTGGGGACCTACCAGCGGCATGCGGTAACGAAGTGGGGGACGAGCTGTGCCACCCATACATATACGTAGCATGGCATAGGTAAGCTCGACACCCACCGTCAAGGCGTAATCAATATCATTGGAGGGCGAAAAGCTTTCGGTCTCGCGCTCCCGAATAAATCTGACCAGCAAAGCAATCAGTTCGGCGGAGTCTTCAACGCCGTAAAACGAGCAGATTTCTCGAATCTGCGGAATTTCCACCAAGGCGCCCTGCATTTGCTCATAGATCCGGTGATCCATGAGATTGCCGTCAAACCCGACTGTATGGGCATAGCATAAAAAGTCGCTTACATAATGCATGATGATACCAAGCCGGAGTGAACGCCAACGGGATAGGTTTTGCCCGCTGTATATGCTTTTTCTGCAAAAACGGTGGATCATACGTCCCACCATATTGCCGGCTGAACCAATTTCATGCATACGAATGATGCGCTGATGGGAGCAATCGGGATAAATGCTTCCAAGTGCGAACCAGTAGGGATTGATTCGAATATCCAGCCTGGCTTCGCAGCCTTCTCGGATATGATTGGAGATCTCGCGATGTATGCGCACTTTCACATTATGTTCCTGCCTTCTGCACCTTAATTTAAATCTGGTAGGCAATCTGTTTGCCAAAACCCATAGAACAGTATATAGAATTCTAATATAAAACGCAATTAAAATAATATGGAAGCGTCAGTTGTCGGTTAGCATCTGCGTCTTAACCAGTGAGGAATAATAGCCGTCGCGTTCCATCAGTTGGCTGTGCGTACCTGTTTCACGTATCCCCTCGCTGTCTATATATACGATGCTATCTGCCTCCCGAACGGTTGACAGGCGGTGGGCGATAATCAGTGTTGTACGCCCTTTAGAGAGGTCGGTAAAGGCCTCCTGGATTCGGGATTCGGTTATGGTGTCCAGCGCAGAGGTGGCCTCGTCAAGGATGAGGATAGGCGGGTTTTTCAGGAAGATGCGTGCAATACTGATTCGCTGCTTTTGCCCTCCTGAAAGCATGATTCCCCGTTCTCCCACATAGCTCTGATAACCATCGGGCATCTGCAGGATATCATTATGGATTTCTGCACGTTTGGCTGCCGCAATGACTTCTTGGTCGGTCGCATCTATGCGGCCGTATCGAATATTCTCCATAATGGTGCCCGCAAAAAGCATAACCTCCTGCTGAACAATGCCAATGGAGGCGCGGAGAGAGGATAGGGTCAGGTCCTGAATGTTTTTGCCGTCGATGGTAATAACCCCGTCTGTGACATCATAGAATCGGGGAATCAGATGGCATAGGGTGGTTTTACCGCCACCCGAGGGGCCTACCAAGGCCAGCGTATCTCCTGATTTTATCCGTAAATTTACACCCGACAGAACCTGTACATCATTATCATAAGAAAAAGTGACATTCTTGAATTCGATATCACCTCGTACATTGGTGATTGGTTTTGCATTTGGTTTATCAGCAATTTCAGGTTTGACAGCCATGAGTCCCTGAAAACGTTCAAATCCGGCCATACCCACCGTAAACTGCTCTACAAAATTGGAAAGACGCCGGACTGGCTGGAGAAAAGCACTGATATATAGGGTAAATGTGATCAGGTCGATCAAATCCATCTGATTTGCCATGATAAGAATTCCGCCAAAGGTAATTACACAAACGGTCATCAGATTCATCAGAAAATCCATGCCTGCTGAAAAAATCCCCATCTGACGATAAAAGGTCTGCTTTGCACCGCGGAACCGCTGGTTGCCCTCTTCAAATCGTTCCAGCTCATAATGCTCATTGTTAAAGGCTTTGGCTGCACGAATGCCGGAAATGCTGGATTCTATATCGGAATTGATATTTGCTGTGCGCTCCTTGACCTTTTTGGATGCTTGGGACATTTTGCGGCGCCTTTTTGCGGTGAACATAACAATCAGAGGTACCATAACAAAAACAATAAGCGCCAGCTTCCACTGGATTGTGATTAAAACAATCAATGCGCCGATCAATGTCACAGTGGAAATAAACAAATCCTCGGGGCCGTGGTGTGCAAGCTCAACGATTTCAAATAAATCGTTGATAACACGAGACATAAGGTGTCCAGTACGATTTTTGTCATAAAAGCTGAAGGGGAGAGTCTGCAGATGCGAAAAAAGATCGCGTCTCATATCTGCTTCCATGTTTACACCCAGTACATGCCCCCAGTAGCTCACGAAATACTGTAAGCCGGCTCTCAAAATATATGCTGCAATCAAGGCGCCCATAACCGCAAAAAAGGCGGTATAATATTTTTCCGGCAGATAACGCTGCATGGCAGCTCGTGACGCCAGAGGAAACAAGAGGTCAATTGCGGCAATCAGCAGCGCACAAACCATGTCGAGTGCGAATAGCCTCCAATGCGGGCGGTAATAGGAAGCAAACGGACGAATAAATGAAAAAAGCGAAGGTCTCCCTTTTGCTTCAGAGATTGTATCTTTTTTATGGTTACTCATTTTGATTACTCCCAAAATCCGTAATGCAATAAATTATATCATATTGCAAATGAAAAAGCGAGGATGCTTTTTGCAGTAAACTTATCTTGAATAACTTGTCAATATATCCTCATAAACGGGCGCATGTATAAATAAAGGTTAAAGTGTAATCAAAAAACTGTTGCATTATTTGGCTTTTCATGATAATATAACTTTTGCGTTTAAAGATTTCGACTTAGCAAGGGAGGTGTGACCATGCCCAATATAAAATCAGCGAAAAAGCGTGTCAAGATTATCGCAGTAAAGTCTGCCCATAATCAGGCGTACCGTTCTTCTCTCAAAACGCAGATTAAAAAGGCCAATATTGCGATTGAAACCGGTGCAGATGATAGGGAAGCCGAAGTTCGCACCGCGATTAAGGCAATTGACCAGGCTGTTGCCAAGGGACTCCTGCACAAGAATACTGCTGCTCGGAGAAAGTCCGCCCTTGCCAAGAAGGTCGGCGCATAATCTGCGCAGTGCGTATGCACTTTTTCCAGTGACTGCTTAGCTCCTGTCTTTGACGGGGGCTTTTTAGCGTTCATGTGGACAGGATACTTCGGATTTAATCTGCAGTCTGGGTGGGTTTGCTGAAAAATATGGTCTGGATGATATGCTCCACCCTAGAAAGGCTGTTATCGGCAAGCATCTCAAGATGCACTGAAGGTTCTTTCTACTGCATCACTTGCCCGTGATAGTTTAAAGGAAAACCTCCCTCGCAGAGGGACGTTTTCCTTTAAGAGGGAGGGTTATCCCGGCTCCCTCAGTCGCCCGTGGGCGACTGAGGGAGCTATTTCCATGTCTCAATCAACGCTTTTGCAGAAGTCCATTTGGCTTTGGCGGGAACAAGACAAATCCAAGAATAAATATTATAATCTAAAATTAGCTTTTATTCTGTTGCTCAATAAGCGCGCTGCCCCGTTTGGTTTGGATGAGATATCGCGGACGAGCCTTCACTTCGTCATATATTTTTGCGATATACAGCCCGATTACGCTGAGGCTGATCATGATGGCGCTTCCGATAAAAAGCTGGAGCAGAATGACGGTAGAAAATCCGGGATCTGCCTGACTCGCAAAATAATTATAAAGTGTCTGAACCGTCATCACGACGGCGCCGATACCCATCAAAACGCCCAGCCAGAAAACAATAAACAGGGGGGCGGCAGTATATGCGGTGATAGAATTGACGGCAAGCCTAATAAGTGAGTGAAGTGTCCACTTTGTTTCGCCACCGGCTCTGGGAGCAACTTGGAATGGCAAGGCATACCGCTTGTATCCCACCCATGCCGAAAGTCCGCGGAAAAACGTGTTTTTTTCCGGGAGCTGCTTCCATGCCTCCACCGCGCTTCTATCCATCAGCTTAAAATCGGATGCAACTCCGATGTCAATGCCGGTGGTGCGCCGGAAGGTGCGGTAAAATAACAGTGCAGCCAGCTTAGAGGCAATTGACTCGCGTCCTCTGTCTGCTTTCACACCCTCCACAACATCATAGCCCTCCTCCCGCCAGAGGCGTACCATTTCCGGTATAAGCTCCGGTGGGTGCTGCAGATCCGAATCCATCACAAGAACGGCGTCACCGGAAACGTTTTCAAGACCGGCACACAACGCCGCCTCCTTGCCGAAATTTCGTGAAAGGCGGATTACCGAGACATTGTTATGGTGATCCGCCAGCCTGCAAAGTTCTGCCCAGCTTTTGTCCCGTGAGCCATCATCCACCAGCAGAAACTGGTGTTCAATGCCTTTGCGTTCCAGCAGCGTATCAACCGTCATTACATTGTTATAGATATAATCCCCTTCGTTATATACCGGCATCAGAATTGTTAGCAACCATCTACGCCTCCTCATCCTGCTCTATTTCAGGTGGCTGCAGTTCATCCGCAGCTATTACGGTTTCCTCAGATGTATCTTCCTGTTGTATGAGCACGTTTTGGTTATCCGGGGCAGAAACTGCATCCACGGAGGCGGTTTTTGGTGCAGGCTGCAGCAGTCTTGCAAACGCGGCAAATTCGTTGTCATCGGGATGGTGTGGGTTCACCTTTTTCCGAATGAATACAAGCAGGGCAATTAAGACTGCCAGCGAAAGAAGACTGATTAGAATACCCGGTATCAAACCAACCGTGAAGAAATTGATATCGACGTTATGGGCTCCGGCGGTGATTTTAAATGCCAGCATAGCCTCCCCAGTGGCAAAGGTTTCAACCTTTTCTCCATCCACCTTAACCGTCCAGCCCTCGTCATAGGGGATGGAAGTGAAGACTGTACCGCTAAAGGAAGCATCGATTTTGGCCGAAACATGGGTAGAGTTAAAGGAGCTTACCTTTAAGGGGTTGGATGACAGAGAATCAATTGCCTCATCAAAAGTCTGTTGATTGAGCGTTCCGATATAAATATTGCCGGAGCAGGTGTCCTTGGCGTTTATTGAAACCGTAATGGTATCGCCTTGTCTTAAAAACCCTGTATTTACAATATAGGGTTCATGTGAGGGAACACGCCAGGAGCCTGAATCTGTCGATATATCAATGCTTTCAGCAGCACGGCAATCAATGAACGTATATGTCTGCCCTGTTTGCGCTACCGTCGCGGTGAACCTTCCGTCATTATCGCTTTCGGTTGGCGTAATGGTAAAGCTAGCACCTCCGTTCACATTTGCAATATTATCACTTCCGAGCTCGGCTGCAATCGAAGACATGGTATACAAATCTGTCTCAACACCGGTTAGTTCGGTATAAATGCTATTGATGGAGGTGAACGGGTCATATTTTGACGGCGTCCAATCTTCAATATTGTTGTTTGCAAGAAATCCGAGCGGCAGCACCTTTTTGTTTTCATAGATTGAATAAGTGGTATCATTATAGCTTACTTTTTCAATTAGTTCTAAGTAAGGATCTGAGGACAGGTCGTCGGATGTCGATGAATCAAGGATTACATATTTAATCCCGATCAGCGAGTCGACCATGGGAACAAAGCTTTTGTATAAATGGCTGTTTACTCCGTTTACCGCATAGCCCAGATAGCCCATAAATTCTGTTTCATCCTGCGGGCTGCTGGACGCAAACACAGTCATGCCGCGATAGTCAAACAGAGCGGTGTCTACCGTGGTGCGGCGGGGCAAAAACTCCATTCTGTAAAATTCACCGGCAGCCGCCTCGTCACCAATCTTTTTGGTGCGATCAACCACTTTCTGAAGCGCTTTGGTAATATCATTTGCAACATAATCATTGCGAGCTGTGAAATATTCTTTAGACTGCATTGTCTTGAATGATGAGCCACCGTTAAGTACCATTTCAATGGTTACAACCAGCAGGATTAAGATGTATGCCGGACGCACCTCAATCCGCCGCCGCGATACAAGCCCAAGTACCAGCGCATAGATAAGAACAAGCAGCAGACTGACGTATATCGTATTAAAATCGTAATCATCACCGCCGAAATGCTCCTGCAGCATGATAAATCCAACAATCCCAGCAAGAGAGCCGCCAATTTGTTTTAGGGTTATCTTACGAATATTCACAAGGGTTTCGTATGCAATTAGAATCAGAACAAAGCTGTACAGGAACGAAAAGCGGTAGGGAAGATCGTTGGGTGAATGCAGACCGTGCCAGATTAGATCAAACTGGTTGATCACAAGACTGAACGCCATGATACCGAGTAATCCCAGATAGGCAAGACGGCGGCGCAGGTGAATGGATTTCATGGTGGCAAAGATGGGAAGAAGAAGAACCGACAGCAATCCGCAGTAAATATTCGGAAGATTTCCCGAACGGATGGTGGGCGTGGTGTTATATAAATGTCTTCCCAAAAGAGCGAACATTTCAAAATTACTTTTCATATCCGGAAGAGACCCGCCGGCAGCCGATGTATGTGCCAGCGAGATATAGACCGGTACCAGCAGAAACATGGAAAGGCCGCCGCCCAAAACCGAACCAATGGCAAACCGTCCAAAGCTGCGGGAAAGCATCGCAGCGCTCTGTTCCTGTCTCAGACAGAAACAGAGAAAGTAAAACACCATAAAAATACAGAGCATAAATGCGATATAGTAATTGGCATATAACGCATAAGCAAGCGTAAGAACATACGGCAGGTATTTGCCTGTACGCATCAGCTTTTCAAAGCTCATTATAATCAGCGGCAAAACCATGACGCAGTCAAGCCACATGATATTCCACGAATACGCCAGCAGATACATCATCATGGAATATAGGATTGATACAATCATGACCGAAATATCGCGCCGGCGGTATATATATTGAACACAAAGCGCAAAAAAACCGGCAGTCAGCGCATTTTTCAACAGAGTGATAACCAGAATAGCCTCGTTCAGCATTGATTCCGGAAACAAAGCAAGGATCAGATTAAAAGGACTGGAGAGATAATATCCGAACAACGGCAGAAAGCTGGCGCCGAGCCCCACCTCAAAGGAATAGAGCGGACTACCTCCGTGTAGCAGCATATCACGCAGCTGGGCAAGCAAGGGGGCATATTGATGATGCATATCTACAATCATTACGCTGCGCTCGCCAAGCGGCCAAACCCCCAAATAAGCATACGCCAGCGTCATGCATCCAAGTCCGAGCAGTGCCGACAAAAGCGGATAAAACCACCACTTTTTGGGCTGCGGCGATGCTTCATTCACGTGAACAGTAAGTAAAAGTGTTGCCAAACCTGCAAGAAGAGCGCCGAGACCCAGTGAAAAATACAGGTTTTGATATTTGTAAGTCAGCTGATCATCCTGCTTAAAGCCTATATAAAGCAGGCAGGTAAGAGATAAAAACACGATGGCAAGAATAATCGTTCTGAGAATCTGCGTCAGCGTCATAGACGTCTTTTTCATTGGCGTCATTCCTTGTCTTTGTGATTTTAATGAAAGCCTTCAATAGGAAAGACTTATGCAATACTGTCATACCGGTTTTCTCTATAACCATAGAAAAGTTCAAAAAATAGGGGGCTCTTTTAGATGAATTTCCATGATGTTTTTTGAAAATCAGTTTTGAAAACAGTATAGCATAAGTCTTAAAAAGGGGCAACACCAAGCAATATGATTTATGTATTTATTATGAACTTTTCGGGCTTCATACCCCCAACGCAAATTTGTTGCTTACGGATTGCATTGTTGATTGAAGCGAAACGCTGAGGACAGCGTTCCCTACATGCAGCCTTTGGGTTTTATAACAGGCGAAATTGAAACGGGTTTATGTAAGGGGCTTAATATATTAAGTCCCTTACATAAACCCGATCACAGTGAATACAATAGGGATTCAATATCCTGAACCCCTATTGTTAAAATAATTAAGCGATACAACCAACGCTATCGCTGCTTACCTAAAAAGAACATCGCAATTGTGCCCGGGCCGGAATGTGAACCGATTACGGCACCGATATCTGAAATCATAATATTCTTAACACCGACAGTATTCCGCAGCTTATCCGCAAGGAGATTTGCTTCGTCAAGGCAATCACCATGACTGATAAATATCATTTGATCCGCAATATTCTCATTTGCAGTTTCTTTTAGCTTGTTGACCAAGGCGTCTATGGCTGCACCTCTTCCGCGTACTTTTGACATAAGTATCAGATGACCCTCGTCATCCACGTGAAGAACCGGCTTGATTCCGAGAATCGAACCCATAATTGCCGATGTCTTTGAAACACGGCCTCCGCGATGCAGGTGCATCAAATCATTGACGGTAAACCAGTGACACAGATGCAGCTTGTTATTTTCGAGCCAGGCGGCGTTATCTTCCAATGACATGCCTGATTGGCGGTTTTTATCCGCATAATACGTTAACAATCCCTCGCCCATTGATGCTGCAAGACTGTCAACCACAATCAGCTTGCGGTCAGGATATTTCAAAGCCAGTTCCTCGGCACCACGCCTGCAGGAATCATAGGTTCCGCTTAATCCGCTTGAAAATGCGATGTGCAGAACGTCCTCTCCAGCAGCAAGGAAGGGTTCAATAAACTCGGTAAACTCAAAAGTATTGACCTGCATGGTGGAGGATTGTTTGCCTGCTCGCAGCTGGTCGTAGAATTCCTTGGAGGAAATTTTAAGATCGAAACCTTCCTTATACTCCTGACCATCCAGCAGGAAAGACAGACCGATTATTTTAATGTCTCGGTCAAGATAAAACTGTTTTGGTAAATCGCAGGTGGAATCTGTTGTAATACGATAGTTCATAACACCATTCCTTTCATCTTTTGGAATATGATATATGGTTAATTCAGAAATCGAAGCTTCTGAACCCAATCTGGTTTTGGATACCATGTTACAGCATATTGGAACGCATGTCAAGTAGGAGCTGTTATTTAATGCAGTTTTTTATCAAGACGATTTCAAACGGTATCTATATTTATACGAATCGTAACCGGAAATATAGAATCAATCGAAAAAGAATAAGTAATGTTCTTTTAAAGATTATATCCCAATTACCCAAGGTTATAGACTGCTATACAAAAACCGGCCTCACAATGTGTGAAGCCGGGTAAATGATTGCGAAGCAAAAAGCTTGCTTGTGCCCGTCCGTAATCCTAGATTGGGTAAGCGGGTGAATTATTTTTGATTGTTAATTTTTGAATAGGTTAGGTGTTCGCCTTTCGCGTCAACCGCCTGTCTTTGAAAGCTGAGGACCTCGGCGAGAATGGTTGTCTGGCGGCCGAGATATAATTTAGAGGCGACATCTGCCACAGCCATCAGCATCAAAAACATGCCGACAAGCTTTGGCGTCATAAGAGGAAAATCAAACAGGCCGTTTGTGATAAAGCCAAGCAAAAATGCCATCAGCATCACGCCGACCATCCTTGTCTCCTTACTTTGGATCAGCATAGAAACACCGTTCCGAACAAATACATAGCACATGGCACCATAGATCACAACAGCAATAATTCCGCCTTCAACAATCAGCTGCAACACAAGATTATGCATATGGGGGGCGTTTATACCTTTCTGCAAAAGCAGGTTCCATGAATTGCTAATGCCTGCGCCAACACCAAACAACGGGTTGCTTTTAATGAAAGAAAAGCTGTAATTCCAAATACTAAATCTTTCGTTAATCGAACCATCTGTTTCGGTGATGGTAAAAAATCGTGCCATCACCGATTGAGGTACAAGTAGAAGGCCGGATATAAGTGTTACGATCATCAAAACGATTTTCCGAATATTTGCAACACAGAATACCAGAGCAATTGCCAACAGCGCAAGATAACTGCCCCTCGAGAAGGAAAAAGCAATACCGCCGGCGGTTGTCATCAAACAGAAACGGCAGAGCAGGTGATATTTCTCACGTTTTCCATAAAAGGAATAGTACGCCACAACCGGAAGAGTCATGACCATTGATTCCGAAAAAATATTTGAATTGTTAAAGGTCGAGGAAACTCTTAAAACCGGAGGCATTGGCTTTAATTCTATGGGGAGAATACGGAAGATGGTGTTATCGATAAAGCTCCAGAATTCGAGTGATATATTGATTCCCAGTGAAACGCGCAGCATATACTGGACACAGCCAATCAGACCGACAACACCGGATATAAGGCTTATGATAAGAAGCGCGGTGTCAAAACGGCGAGGATTGCTCAAAACGGTTGTGAGTGATAAATAAACCATAAACATGACGAACCACATGCCAAGCGTTGCCAGTGTGGATGAAAAGCTGGGTGAATACAGCAACCCAAGCGCTATATATGCGATATAGATCAGCATGATTTTGCCGACCGCACCAACCTGAAACCCCAACCGCCCTGCAGATCCGATGTCATAATAGGCCGCCATTAGGGCGCCGGCTGATAGAATGGGAGCAAAATACTCAGGAAACAAAGGAATACAAGCAACCAGTAATATTGAAATTACCCATGGCTGTTTCATTTTATTTGAGAAACCGCGAATATCAGTCATGTGCTTTCACTCCCCATTTCCAATAATTTTCAACTATAATCGAACTATATCACAATTTAAATTTTGTATCAATCATTGTTACAAAGCTGTTATTATTTATTACAAAGTTGATAAGGGTAATTTGATTTATTTATTGTCTCAACAATAGCAATGTTTTTTAGATTTTACGGGAACACTAATCTGTACACAAAGCAAGAACATTTGTTTGACAATGGCGAAAATATGTTCTATACTATTTAATAAAAAGGGGTTTTGCATGTTTATGGCATAAACATGGCGGATGCCGAAAGGAACGAAGCTTGATATGGATCTGATGGAAAAGCTGAGCATTTTGACCGATTCTGCGAAATATGATGTTGCCTGTACCTCCAGCGGCTCAAACCGATCGGGAATCAAAGGTGCAATTGGCAGTGCTTGTCTTCCGGGCATATGCCATAGCTTTGCGGCGGACGGAAGATGCATTTCGCTTCTTAAGGTATTAATGACAAATATCTGTATTTACGATTGCCAGTATTGCGTTAACCGGCGGTCAAACGATGTTCCGCGGGCGACCTTTACTCCTGATGAGCTGGCTTCACTTACAATGGAGTTTTATCGGAGGAATTATATTGAGGGATTGTTCTTAAGCTCGGGCGTTATGCAAAGCCCTGACACATCCATGGAACGAATGTGTCGCGTTTTAATGCTTCTTCGCACGAAATACAGATTTAACGGATATATTCACGCCAAAGCCATACCCGGATGTTCCGTGGAATTGGTGCAAAGGCTTGGCACTCTATGCGATCGTCTCAGTATCAATATCGAGCTTCCGAGTGAGAAAAGCCTAAATATACTGGCCCCCGATAAAACCAAAGAAAATATAATCAAACCCATGTCAATCATTCGGGACACACTGACCCAGAATAAGCAGGAGCTCGCGGTGTATCGCCATGCTTCGGCATTTGCTCCCGCCGGACAAAGCACCCAGATGATTATTGGAGCAACACCGGATACCGACTGGCAAATTTTACGGCTAAGTGAAAGCTTGTATAAAAAGTATTCCTTAAAACGTGTGTTTTACTCTGCATATATTCCTGTAGGAAATCATTCGCTGCTGCCCAAGGATCAGCCGCCTCCTCTTCTGCGTGAACACAGACTCTATCAGGCCGACTGGCTGCTGCGTTTTTATGGCTTTAAAGCTGGGGAGCTGCTGGATGACAAGCAGCCTTCGCTTGATCCGCTGCTGGATCCGAAATGTAACTGGGCTTTGGGGCATCTTGAAACCTTTCCGGTAGAGGTTAATAGTGCAGATAAAGAGCTTTTGCTGCGTGTGCCCGGGATCGGTCCGCAATCGGCAATGCGGATTTTGACTGCCCGGCGGGCGGGATTGCTTTCCTTTGATGATTTGAAAAAAATTGGAGTTGTAATGAAACGCGCGGCGTATTTCATTACCTGTAAGGGGAAAATGTTTCCGGGCACCCGGCTTACCCATTCATTTATTTATGAAAACCTGACGGCCGACACCCGCCGTAATTCAAAAGGATTGCCCTTTTCGCCGGAGACCGAACAACTATCCTTTTTTTCAATCCCTTCAGTTCCGATGCTGTCAACTGTAAACAGTAGGGGAGGTGACGGCGAGTGGCAGAAACCTTCCATGTAACCAATGCCCCCTTTGGAGAAGTTGTTTACCAATATGACGACAGCTTTGAGGGGCTTCTTACCGCCGTTTTTGACTCTTATAGGGGAAAGCAAACGCCTATTGGAATTGTGGGACAGCAGCATCAGAAGCGGCTGGACGCACAATATGTAAATATAGAAACGGATAATGCAAAGGCCGAGCGGGTGATTAACGGGATTAACAGAGTAATGGGGGGGAATGCCTATGAAAAGGTATGGACAGGCTTCCTTTCGTGCAATCCTGATAAGGGGAACATTATTTATAAATATATTCGTTTTGGAATGAAAAAGGGGTACAGAATCCATCAACTTCTCACCCATCGGTGGGTAATGGATATGGATAAGTTGGCGAAACCGGTGGGCAGAGAATCCTCGCTAATGATTGAGTTTATTCGATTTTCATGTATGGAGGGCGGCGTATATTACGGTAAAATTGAACCCGAAAACCATGTGATTTCCCTGATGATGCCGTTTTTTGTTGACAGATTTAATTCCCAACCCTTTATCATTCATGACTCCCGGCACCAAATCGCCGGTGTCTATGATACCAGAGAGTGGTTTATTCGTTCGGCAGAAGGTTTGACCATGCCGGATTATTCGGAAGACGAGATGCAGTATCGTGCGCTGTGGAAACGATTCTACAATACGATTGCCATAAAGGAACGCATCAATCCGGGACTGCGCCGGCAGCATATGCCCAAAAAGTACTGGCGACATATAACTGAAATGACCATGACCGACAATGCTCCGCCCACTGCGCTGCCATCCGATATCAGCAGGGCACAAATTGGTGATAGGTTTGTGAGAGCCTCGCCTTACCTGCAGGACAGAAGCAGCGTGCAGATAAGCGAAGAGGCTTTGTATCTGCCAACAGGGGGACAAACGCCTACAATTTAACCCCCATATGCAACCGCATATGGGGGTTAAATATTATCTGATGTTATTTAATTCCTAAATATTCTTTGAGTGCCGCTGTTTTATCGGTCTTTTCCCATGCCACGCCCAGATCCTCCCGACCGATATGACCGTATGCCGAAAGCTGACGATAAATCGGACGGCTGAGATCAAGCTGCTTTATAATTGCAGCAGGACGGAAATCGAATACAGCAGACACGGCCTCCGCCAGCTTATCATCCGGCAGGATTCCGGTTCCTTCGGTATCCACCAAAATCGAAACGGGACGGGCAACGCCGATGGCGTAGGCAAGCTGAAGCTCACACCGTTTGGCAAGTCCGGCGGCGACAATATTCTTGGCGGCATAACGTGCCATATAGCTGGCAGAGCGGTCTACCTTGGTGGGATCCTTTCCGGAAAATGCGCCGCCGCCATGCCTTGCATAGCCGCCGTAGGTGTCTACAATGATTTTACGTCCGGTCAGTCCGCTGTCCCCCTGCGGCCCGCCAATTACAAAGCGTCCGGTCGGGTTGACAAATATTTTTGTGTCGTCGTCCATCAGCGTTTGGGGGATAATCGGCTTAATTACATGTTGGATTACATCGTCACGTATGGTCTCAAGAGAGGCCTCCTCGCTATGCTGTGTGGATACCACAACCGAATCAACGCCAACCGGGGTGTTGCCGTCGTATTTCACAGTGACCTGGGTTTTACCGTCGGGTCTGAGATAGGAGAGCTTGCCGCTTTTACGAAGCTCGGTAAGCCGCTTGGCCATTTTATGCGCCAGAGAAATGGGTAAAGGCATCAACTCGGGTGTTTCATCGCAGGCGTACCCGAACATCATGCCTTGATCTCCCGCACCGATACGGTCGTATTCCGTGCTTGCCTGTCCCCGTATTTCAAACGCTTCATTGACACCCATGGCAATATCGGGTGACTGCTCATCAATTGCGGTCAGAACCGCGCAGGTGTTTCCATCAAATTTCTGAGCGGCGTTATCATATCCGATATCCCGGATGACCTGCCGCGCGATTTTGGGAATATCCACATAGCAGCTGGTGGTGATCTCTCCAACCACCAGAACCAGTCCGGTTGTTGCAATGCACTCACAAGCAACATGAGCTGTCGGGTCCTGTTCCAGTATCGCATCTAAAACCGCATCTGAAATCTGGTCACAGACCTTGTCAGGATGTCCTTCTGTTACAGATTCGGAGGTGAACAATCTTTTTTCCATAAAAATCTCCCTTTTAACGCTTTCACTTAATATCTTACCCCAAAAATTACAAAAAACGCACCGTGACAGAATACACGGCGCGTTATCACCTCATCTGTCGGCGGATGCCGCAGGAATTGGCACCTTGCACCCCAAAACGGGCAAGCAGGTTGCCGGGCTTCGTCGGGCCTGTACCCTCTGCCTCTCTTGATAAGGAATATTCTCTTTTCATTCAGAAATCCGAGCAACAAACCGCTGATATCTGCCAAGCTGTACCATAAAATTAAAGCAAACAGGAAAAAGCGCGGTGCTGCATAGCAGCAGGAGGGCGTTCAGCCCGAACAGCGGTTTTTCCAATTCACAAAGGCGACGATAGCCAACTTTGTGATATATTATACCATACAGGAACAGTATGTCAATCTAAAATACATTTAATCGAAACCAAGGGAGTTTTAGAATCAACAGGAAGAAAAGCGAAGCAAATTTTTCCCGGTGAAGGGGGTTAGAAGGCGGTAAACCGCCAAAGTAATCGAGCAATTCAATGCGCTTTTAAATAGATTGAACGGGATAATGGCAGGCAGCAGAAGTGCGACAACAGCTTCTCTGGGGGCACCCATGAACAAAGGGGTTAGAACCAGATTCATAGGAATCATGACTGCCGTCATGGCAAGTGAACCGATTAAAAAACCAAGGATGGTTTTCCACCATTTTGGATTGCATGTGTGGAATAGACCAGTCACCACCACAAGCACACCGGATGAAACAAAATGCATAATAAATCCTACCCAGTAGTCACCTCCGAGAACAAAGGCCTGAATCGCCGAGGTGACAAACAAAATCAGCAGTCCCGGTATAATGCCTCCAAGCATTGTGCCGATAAGTACCGGAACATCAGCCATGTCATAAATCAGAAAGGGTGTTGCGGGGATAAGGGGGATTCTTACAAGAATCATGAGCACCACGGCAATTGCGGACAACATTGCCATGAATACAAGCTGGAAAGTGCGTGTTGCTTTCATTTTCTCTTGCTCCTTCTATAAATATTCATTTGAAAACTAAGCTGCCCGCGGCCACGCCTGCATTTCTTTTTTATATAAAACAAAAAGCCCCGCAAAATATGCGGGGCAATAAATGCAGTATTACATGCATCTTCTTCCATCCGGACTATACCGTCGGCTTTGGGATCAAACCAAAATCAGCTTTCGCTCGCGGGCTCATCGGCTATGCCGCATTACCGCCGGTGGGGAATCGCACCCCGCCCCGAAGACAGCTTATTCAATTGGTGGCGGATGACATTTAATCATTCACCTGTGTATATGGTATCGCAGGGACAAAGGAATGTCAAGTACCAATTTCAGTTCTGTGGATGAAAAACGAGCTCAATGTTTTCGCTTTACTTGAATTGCCAGTATTGTAATATCGTCTTCATGCTCCTCCTGCATATTGCGTGCCTCAACGGCGATATCCTCTGCCAGCTTGTGAAGCTCACCTGATTTTGTATCGTATGTACGCAGCTTTTTCTCAACCCATTCAATTCCACCGGTAAATACCCCGTCACTGCACATTAAGAGAATATCTCCGTCAACCAATGTATCCTCACTTCTTTCGGCCCGGATATCCCGGAGAATACCGACGGGCAGAGAGGATTTCTCTATCCTGGACACCCTGCCCATACTGCATAGCAGGGAAGGAGATGCACCGGCTTTTCGGCACTCTATTTTCCCGCTGAAAAGATCAAGCTCCAGGATATCAAGTGTTGACAGGCTTTCATCCCCCGACTTCACCATCAATGCCGAATTTACCATGCGAAGTACACTGTCGGGGCCAAAGCCGGCCTGTATTAGACGTGACGTCAATCCCGAAGCCATTGCACCGTCTACAGCGGCTCTGCCGCCGGTTCCCATTCCATCGCTGAGAACTGCGTACCATCGCCCTGCACCATCGGTGAACGTTTCAAACGCATCCCCGCACAGCCGTTCTCCTGTACATTGCAGCTGAACGCTGGACAATGTAACGGTAATCAAAGGTTTCTCGGTCATTGCAATTTTAATGTTGTCACCCAGTCTGGTGACAACAGGATGATCAAGCTCGCGCCCGCAGGCATCACAAAGTTCTTTCCGCCACTTTTCACGGTTCAGCTTTACGCCTGCATCAGACGCAAGAATTTCAACCGTCATACGCCCGCCCCGCCCAAGCATACAGACCGCATCCTGAACCGTGAGTCCGTATTCCTCGCAGACTGTAATAACGCGTGACGCCGCATCGGTGTCCACCTGTTCTGTTTTGGTGAAATCCTGTGAGAGCTCGTCCAACATTTCCGACATACCTGAAAACTGGTCGGTCACAACCCCTCGAATTTCGGATAGGCGCCGCCATGCTCCTTCACGAACGGAATATTCGAGGTAGCCGGTGTTTATTTTTCGAAGAACCTCGTCAAGCCGTCCGCAGAAGCGGGACAGAGAGGAGGGCACATCTTGACTTCTGGCAAATCCTTTTTCACGCAGCACCGGAGTCAATTCATTGAATGCCGCCATTGTATTATTGAATTGGCTTTCCCAACACTGCATCTGCAGACCGCATACGCGGCATATATCATCCGAGACACTTCTGTAAATGGTTCCAAGATCGGGGGCGCTGAGCCCTGCCAGCTTTTGAGACACCGCATCTACTGTCTGTGCAACCTCGCTCATGGCTTTTGAAGCATAGTCAAGCCGCATGACAACCGTTCGTCGGAGTCCTTCCACTGCCGGCAGATCTCGGGCGTGTACAAAGAATTTATTAATCATACGATCAACAGATGATGGCATTACAATAAACAGCAGGCAGGCTGAAATGACTTCGTATCCACCGATAATAACAGCCGTATCTTTTCCGGTGCTGATTACCACAATAAGGTTTGCGACAAGAAATGCACCGGCCGATGCAAAACGACCATATCGCGCAAATATGCCTGCAACCAGGCCCCCAAACGCAAAAGCGGCCGCCAGATACAAATGCTCGGTTCCCATCATGGACAGTGCAAGCCCCAAAACAATTCCTGCAATGCTGCCGCCCTGCTCTTTTCCACACCGTGCAAGCAGCAGGATTATGAGCGACGCTGCAATTCTGCCGGGCGCGATACCGCTGAACGAGAATGCCGTCACAGCCATTAGTGCGATCGCTCCGGTTAGAACAACGCTTGCCTGCTCCTGTGAAGTCAGTGCACCACGCGGCTCATCGTTTGAAATTACGTTAACTGTTGTACAGAAAAAATAGGCTGACCCCCCCGCCAAAAGGCCTTCGGCGGTTACAAGAAAAACATGATAAGCGTCAAGTCCATTGACTGCTGACAAAGCAAGGCCGGTGCTTATGATAGATAAACATCCAATAACCGGAGAAAAAAGCGGATGTCTCGCAATCGATTTTATACCGCTGAGCGACCACTTTATTCCCGCAACCGCAGCCAGTGCTGCTATATACCGAAGCGGGACCGCTGCCCCTCCCGGCAGAAGATATCCCACCAACGTCAGTATGTACACCAAAGCGGCGCCCGTCCCCGGAATTGCGGCGGCAAAGCTCACGCCAAACGGTGTCAGCCCGCCGTATACACTTGCTCTCGGCATTATTAATCCAATTAATGCCCAAGCCAGCAAAAGCACAAGCTGTTTTGAGATGCTGCCTTCATTCTGCTGTTCGGAACGGTTGACAAGCTCCTTTTCCTGAGCCTGTCCGTTTCCCGCACCTGCCAAAACCTTTTGCTTCAACATCCTCACCATCCTAAATATTCAGAAAATCTGGTCTGGCTGCGCATAAAAATAAACAGCCGGTAATGACCATTATATGGCAGTTAACGGCTGTGTTTGTGTCACATCAGAGTGTGAAATATTGTTTTTTTAAGGCGAAAGAGAAAAACCTCAGGCAAATTCGGGAGAAAAATGTCTACTCATGGTAAAACAAATACGAAATAAACTTATAGTAAAGTATATCTACCTTTTTAATGTTCTTTTAAGCAGACAACTAAAACGATATTAAATTTAGAGTGATTCGATATTTATAACTAGGAGTAGAAATTATCAATAATGGTCATTGGATTGCCGCGTAATCTCAAGCATGGATAATTCCTCGCAGATTTGCTTAAAAACCGGAGCTGCTTTCCCCCCCGTGCCTTCGATATCTTCCGCAAGCACCACGATAACATGTGTGGGATCTTCTGACGGGTAAAAGCCTGCAAACCAGCCCTGTATAACAGACTTTCCGTTTACTACCCACCCTGTTTCGGCAGTGCCCGTTTTTCCGCCTGCGCCGCCTTCCGTCGGACGTGCTGACGCACCTGTTCCGCTTTCTACAGCGTAAATCATCATGTCTTTTAGCTTGCCGGCGGTGTTTTCGGAAAAAACAGACTGGGAGGGTGTGGGAGGTTGCTCTGTCAGTATGCCGTCGAAATCCACGGTCCCTTTTATGAGGGTAGGACGTATCAAATTCCCGCGGTTTACCACCGTCGAAATAAGCTGTGCGATATGAACAGGAGTTGCCATCAGAACCCCCTGCCCGAAGGCCAGATTACCCACCGCAGCGGGTGATACGAGCTGGTCTTGGGATGGTAGAACTGCACGGGCGGTTTTCCATCCCTCTGCTAGGAATACAGGCCTGTCGAAACCGAGATCGGCAGACATATTGTAAAGCGATGCTCCGCCTGCCTGCAAGGCCAGCTGAATAAAATACGGGTTGCAGGATTGCGCAAATCCTTCAAGCATGGAAAGCATTCCGTGCCCAAGACGGTTATGACAGTGAAACTTGACGTCGCCCACATGAAAGCTGCCTTGACATCCGTGCTTTGAAGAAGTTGAAATACCATTTTCCAGCGCCGCCGCCGTTGTTACAATTTTGAATACAGAACCACAGTTATAGTTGCTGAATGCCCGGTTGATTAGGGGGGAGTTCTGATCGTCCAGTGCCTCGGAAAGCGTAGATGGCTGAAAATCAGGAAGACTGACCAGTGCCGAAATCCGTCCGGTGCCGGGCTCCATAACCACTACTGCTCCTTTGGTCAGATGGTCTCTGGCTGCGTTTTCCGCAATCATCTGAATATCTTTGTCAATCGTTAGCATAACACCCGCTTTGGCCTTGTCAAGCGTGTTGGTTATGATCGGCTCTATCCCCTCAAGTGGCTTACCTACAGCGTCCACTGTATAAGTAACCGTAAGCTTGCCGGCATACTCCGAAAGCAGTTCATTGAATACAAGCTCGGCTCCCGTCGCTCCTTTTATACCGTCGCCGTCCAAATAGCCGACAATATGGGGTGCCAGTAAAGTTCCTCGATGCCTAACCGGGGTTTCGAACAGCGCCAGCCCGTCAGCAGGGGGAGGGAGGGTGTCTATGACAGCGACGGCGGGCTTTCCTTCTTGGAGTCTGGCGGTAAAGCTCTCCAGGGTTTTCTTGTCTACGCAGCCCGAAACCGCAGCAATTGCCTCGGGATTTGCCGTGGCGATTACGCGATATTCGGTATCGGAATTTACCAGAGGACGCATCATGCAATCATAAATTGTACCGCGCGCATTCGCCACCGTGACGGTTAGACCGGCCTGTTGTTCAGCGGCGCGGTGGAGCTGCTGTCCCGAAATGTCGTATATACGCAGCATCAGCCCGCCGAGAAATGCCAGAATAAAAACAAATGAGATTACAGCACGCTTATGCATAAGAAACCGCCCTTCCGCTTTTTGTATAAGTTTGCCCGTTAAAGCGAGGTTTAACCATATAAAGGGTGTAACTGTTCATATTGACACCCATAAATATAGATGTCATTTTCTATTTGAACAACTTGAACATAAAATAATAGGGGGATTATTATGATCACTTCCATCCATAATTATGATGAAAAAGGCGGTAAAATCTCGACTGATAGTAATATTTGTCGGAATTGTTACGGTGGGTATAAATATAATTGGGTATGTCTGATTGATTATTGAATGGGGGACATCTGAACAAAGAAGAACCGGTATTGCAATTTGATTGCTCTAAGGATATAATTTGTGTAAGAGGGTAAGTATAATAACCGTCTTACATTAACTGGGCGCAGCGCAGGTTTTATTTGGAATCAGCTGCCTGCCGGAAAGGTCTGAAACATGTCTGATCAGATAGAGAACCGAATCAACAAAGCGGAGAAAGAACCTTCGAAGTTTGCTATGTTACACGTATCATGGTATACCCCGGAAAGATGTCTGAACGGCTTGCTTCTTACTTCTGTTATTCAGATCATAATTGCATTGCTGCTTTATTTGATTGCAGCTATTAAATTGGAGGTTAATCTGGTTGGAGCTGCGGTCTCCATTGTACTTGCGATGCTTGCACATTTTAAAGCAGGTGAAAACCGTCTGTCTCGTGTAGTAATCCGCATTGCCAGTATAATTGTCCTGGCGGGATTGCCTGTTTTCTATGCTGTGCTAATTATTGTTTCATATTTTATTAACCGGTCTGCCGACGTTATGAATTACTTGGCGGCAACAGAGGAAGCACTGATTATTATTTTATACCTCGTTTTAATTCCGGTTTTGTTTTTCCAGCCGGTTTTGGCGGTGATGTCAAAATATCGCAGACGCTTTGATTTGGTATTGGCACGTATAGCAGGAATCACCGCCCTTATATTATCGGTCTGCGTGAATATATTGGAGTATTATCTCGGCGATGATAAGACCATCCTTACCTCGTTTGAAACGCCCAAGCTGTTCGGTCAATCCATTAAAGTCGACATTGATAATATTGTGATACGGATTATTTTCATTGGATGCAGCGCCGCTTTTGTTGTGTTTTCCTTTATGCTGCGCTGGCATCCTTCACAAAAGATTAAGAAAGTAAAATCAAGCGGTGATGATAAGAAAAGGTGAAATAATTGATAACAAAGGCGACGCATA
>DHOG01000003.1:37153-38928 GCA_002410715.1 Ruminococcaceae bacterium UBA5396
TATGCGTCGCCTTTGTTATCAATTCAATATAATATTATAATGATTCATTCAATTGGGCACAAACCCGTACTTGTTTTCATTTTTTATCGTTCAGCTTTGTTTCTGCGCTTTTTAACAAATTAAACAAAGAGGAAGCAAACAACGGATAATTGGCGGCAATGGTATCGGTTGAGATGAGGGGCGGATTCTGTAGCCCTTGGTCATCACCAATGCTGCCCCCGGCAGCAAGATGTCCCAGCGTTGCCGAAGTCCGCGCAAATTCACCTGTTACGGCGGGCAAATGAAGGTAAGAGGGCAGGGAAAACAAGGCTTCGGGATTCTTGGGGTTTGCGGAATACAGCTGACGAAATACAGAGTATACCGCCAGCATAAGCGCGGATGAAGCCTCGGTTGTCAACGCTTTGTTGTTGCAGCGTTGAAGCAGGTCAAAAATGATTTGTAAAGAGTTGATTACCAGCTTTTTATTGAGAACAGGAAGCACACTGCCGCGGAACATATTATCCTTAACGGAAGGATCGTTTTCCGGAATTTCATCAACTGCAATCATTGCACCGGATTTATCAGGCGTTCGTCCAAGAAGATAATCACAGGACACACTATAGAAATCAGCAGCGCGAACTACAAATTCAAGTCCGCATTCTCTGATCCCCTTTTCATAATGGGAGAGCAGTGCCTGTGAAATCTTAAGCTCTTGAGAAGCCTTTTTCTGACTTATTCCTCGCTCCTTGCGTAAAAGCGTAAGTATCCTCGGGAAAGCGGTATTCATACAGCCAGCACCTCAATAAATAATTTCTTGATAGAAAACGCCCTATTTTCCGCCATTGGAAAATAAGGGCAGCTAGTGAGAAGAAGTTATATAAAATGTATTATTGCGACAAATAAAAAACACAGAATATGTCGCGAAACGTATAAATATGTAAAGTATATACCCACTGTTATTAATTATAACCTATTCACTACATGTTTGTAAACCGTCAATTTGTGATTTTTTAGGGGATTTTTTGATGAAAACATACAAAATTTCCGTGTAACCCGTTTCTACACGGCGGTTGGCATTCTATTGCATAGCCAGAATTCAATGTCCTCCCTTATGGAACACTACCCCCAGCGTTCCATAAGGGGGGCGTTTTCCGTTTCCACCGCCCGAAAAAAGAAGTAGGGATGCACAGATATGACAACCCTGAATATAGCCTTCGTCTTTCTGAAAGGTAATACTAAATAAAAACCGGGAGTAGTCACACACAAAAGTGTTGGCTGTCTCGGTTTTTACTTTAAAATTATAAAAAATCACTTATTATATCAGAACGTGTATTACAATATTTTTAGGAATGCCTTATGTAGTACCCTCCTGTACCATCTCGGTGAACACATCGACCAGCTTGGGATCGAACAGAATTCCCGCATTATCCTTCAGTGTCTGTATGGCATCTTCCTTGCTCATAGCCTTGATATTATCCGAATCGTGCGTCATCCTGTCATATCCCTCGACAATTGCAATGATTCTGGCAAGCTTGGGTATTTCCTCACCCTTTAACCCTTTGGGATAACCCGAACCGTTCCAGCGTTCATGATGGGCGAGAACCGACTCGGCAAGATCCAGCGTGTTGTCGAAAGAGTTGAGAATTCTATAACCGATAATAGAATGCCGCTTGACCTCATTCCATTCGAGATTTGTAAGCAGATGATTTTTATTCATCAGCTCGGGTTCCAGCACAATTTTGCCGATGTCGTGCAGGTAACCCGCCTCCTTGAGCTTGCGGATTTCCTCTCCAGGC
>DHOG01000084.1:0-5779 GCA_002410715.1 Ruminococcaceae bacterium UBA5396
GAGCAACGCAAAATTGTCTCCAAAGCTATAGACAGCAAACTATTAGGGGGTTCCAGCGAATGGAGCCCCCTAATAATAGTCTGCTTCAAACTGCGGTTTTGCGCCAATTAACGACTGATTCATCGTCAGGATATACGCATACTTTCAGGGGAAGGAATTGCATGCGGGCAATCTATTTCATCTGCTATAATATTGGGGTATGCCCAACGTACGCTATTTGATATAATTGTTTGGATTTGAGACAAATGATATGTAGGATTGGATTCATGTCCCGGTTGGAAATAAAACACTTTTCCCAGTCCCCTATACCAGCAGCAGCCGGAGCGAAACACTTCCCCGCCGGCAAACCAGCCCAAGAAAACCAATTCATCCGGTTGAGGAACGTCAAAACGTTCACTGTACATTTCATCTTCAAACTCAATGAATTTGTCTACACCTTTGGCAATTGGATGATTCGGCATAACTGTCCATAAACGCTCAAAATCTCCGTCATGCCATCCAAGCGAACAACTGGTGCCCATAAGCAGTTGAAATGGTTTTGCCAAATGTGCTGAATGTAAAACAATCAGTCCCATCCCGCGCAATACGCGATTTTGCACTTTTTTTGCTAGGCTGTCCGGCAACAAGTGGTGTCCAATATGTGCCCACCAAATAAGTACATCCGTATTATCAAGCACCTCATCGCTGAGCCCGTTTTCGGGCTGATCCAAAGTAGCAGTCTTCACTTCAAAGTCTTGATTCTTCTCTAAAAAGCCTGCTATAAAATTATGTATTCCCTCAGGGTATACCTCGCGTACATCGTCATATTTGTTTTCAACTATGTTTTCATTCCACACAGTAACTCTTATCATTACATTCTTCCTTACTCTCTTATTCGCTAACGCGAATCCACCGTTTTTCTTCTCCATGAGCAGTTTGATTATATCCTAATCCGGATAAAACTGACTTTAAAGCGGATACAGCCGTCGTGTAAGCCTGTTCCTTGGATGAATAAATATAGTCTTCCAAGGATTCTATCCCCTCAGAGATTTGGAGATGGGGTTCAACAGATAGAAAAAAATCCCCCGATTTTTTTGAAACGCGGCTAATTAACTGTGGGATTTTGCCATCGCCTTCTCCCGCTGGCACCACACTCCACGTTGACATGAACGCATCTTTAATATGGAAATAGTGTATGTAGTCTTCCAAAATATCATATGCTTCAAGCGTATCTACACCACATTGAATAAAATTCGCAGGATCGAAAATCCCCTTTATCTTCCCTTTAAAGCTTTTGTAAATATCCAGGCAGTGTTCAGCATCGTCACCGTAAATCCCTTTTTCATTTTCATGATAGCAAGCCACATCCGGCGGACATACTTCTACGAAGCGTTCCAGCCGCTCCATTACAACATCCCGGCACTGTGCATGAGACATCCCTTCCGGTATGTAGAAACTGAACATGCGTATCGCATTTGCACCGAGAATTTGTGCACATTCAACCGCCCGTTTGAATCGTTCCAGGTGAGGATTAAAATCATCATTGACAGATATTTTTCCAAACCATGTTCCAACAGCCGACAAGCCTACACCATGTTCTTTCAGCTGTGCGGCATAACCATGCACATTCTCAAGGGAGTGGTCGACAATATTTTTACCATCCACCGCTCTCATTTCCAGATATGCTATATCGTTATTTCTCATAATACTTAATTGTTCTGAAAATATTGACGACGCTTCATCCGCAAATGAGGATATTAAGAAATTTGCCATGTTCTATACCCCATCCTTATTCTTTTTCGAAAGCTTAAAAAACCACAGCGCCCAACCGCCAACTGCCAAAACCAGAACACCTATTCCTAGAATCAGCAACTTAAGCCAGCCCATATTATTTTTTTTGTTCAATGTGGGCGTATTTATTGAAGTTGTGGTTTCAGGATTTGTGCCAGTACCTTCTGTTTCGGATGATGAAATCGAAGATTCTGATATGGATATTGATGTTGATGTTGGTTCTTCATTAGTTGATTCTGTTATATCATCACCGGAATATTCAGTCGTAGGCATATCGGTTTTTGTTGTGTCATCAACATCCGGAACAGTTGTTGCCCTAGTTGTTTCGCTCAATGTGGTCGTCGGAGGCAATAATGCGGGATCTTTTAATACTCGATTACCGGTTTCAATGTTTTTAAACATTTTCTTTAAAGCTTCCCCTGCAGGCCGAAGTTTCCAGCTACCGGTAGTCCCTTCAAAGATTTTGTCAATAGAGTCATCAGAATCAGTTTTACGCCCGGGACCTACCCAATAGTTTATCCCATGCAGATTCGGGATTGTTTGAATAAAGTCAAACCATTTTTGCAAAACTTCCAATTGTTTCTCATTTGTTACACGTCCCTTAATACTATATCCGAATTCCGCTATAACAATTGGTACATTTCGCACGTTATAAACCGGCATAAACTCACGTTTAAATTCTTGTAGCGAGGCGTCAGAGGATAAACTAATATCATTACCCGGATAAAAGTCCATTGAAACATATCCAAGCTCTTCTACTGTATCCTGGTACAATACAGTAGGCTGCGATGCGATCCATCCATTTGTGGAACGAATACCGGTTATTACGCCCTCAACGCCAATGTCTTTAAATGCCTGCTGGCTCTCATTGCTGGATGCCAACATAAAAGCATTAAATTCATCCTTCGCAGTATTGTTATTAACCCATCCACCCTTGAATGACCTCCAATATGTGCCGTTTTCGGCCTCCGGCGTGGCATCAAAAATATCACCGGATTCAAAAAGGTCGGGGTTTTCTTTAATGAATTTTACAATTGCTGCAGTATTTTGCTCTGGAGTCATGAGGACCTTGCTTCTCTCGATATATCCGTCCTGATCTATATTCGACTTGTCTTCCCATTCAGAAAAACAACTGCGAAACCATACTTTTTTACCGGCTCTTCTAACCGCTTTTACCCATCTACGCATATAGTCGGGATAGTCATATTGTGAATCCACGGTAATATGTGTAACATTCATAGAAGCAATCAAGTTGCAGGTATGTTGAATTTGAATATCATTCATGGATTGAGAAGCGTCTCGACTTTCCTTCATTGTATCAACCGAGCGGAAAACATTTGCCGGCATTTCATATTGTGTATTGGTTTCAGTAGCTCCTGTAACAGGTATTAAATAAAAACAAAACACAAATAGTACCAAAAGTCCACATATAATATTTTTACTATTCATACGTTCTACCTCTCATCTATGCGATTTTGTTAAGAATCACATCATCAACATATAATGTAGCTGTATAGTTATAGTCACAAATTGCAAAACGATACGTGAGATCTGTCGCATTTGTGGTAAAGGTCATGGAATACTCGTGCCACTCGCCGTCTTGAATGAGTGACGGAAAATCATAATCTACTCCTGTTACCGGATTATAATATTTATCCCCTGTCTTATACTTCATGAATCCCACGGTGGATTTGGAAAGCGTTCCCTGCACCCGTACCCACATTCTGAAGTTGTATGTCGTATTCGGGCTTAAGATAACTTGATATGAGTTTTTGGCGTATGATCCTGCAGCACCTTGTAACACAAGTGCATAATTGCCGCTGCGGGTGGTTTTGCTGGATACAGATCCCTGATTTATTGAAATGCGGCTTCCGCTTCCTTTGTACCAGGTACCTTCGAATGTGCCGGTTTCAAAGCCGTTGTTTGACCACCCTTGTTGACAAAAAACATCTGACTGGCTGCGATTTTGAATGTTGCCGTACATATTTTTTAACGCTTCGCCGGCAGGCCGTAAACGCCAGTCGCCGGTGGTGCCTTCAAAAATACAGTCAGTGGTGCTGGAACCCGGGTTGGAATAGCCCGGCCCTACCCAATAATTAATACCGCTGATCCATGGCAGGGTTTCTATCCAATCAAACCATTTTTGTAAAACATTTAACTGTTGCGTATTGGTGGTTGGTGCATCTATGCTATACCCGAATTCGCCCAATACAATTGGCATGTTACGCGCATTATAAACCCCCATAACTTCCTGTTGGAATGCTAATAGTGATTGCTCGGGTGTTAGCGACGTATCCTGACCGGGGTAAGCGTCAATGGTGACGTATCCCAGTTGTTGGACTGTTGAGTTATAGAGTACAGATGGCCTCGAAGCAATCCATGGATTGGTGGATCGCATACCGGTCTCCACCTGTACATTGAGAGCGTCAAATGCCTGACCGCAATCTTGACTCGACTGCACAATAAAATTATTATAAGCATCAGTAGCGTTGGGTTTACTAGTCCAGTTCTGGCCAAACGTGTTTATCCAATATGGTGAATTTTCTGGTTCTGCACATGGATCGAATATATCACCATCTTCAAACAGGTCTTGGTTATTCCCAATAAAAGCTACTGTTTTCGATATGTAATTATTGGGAGTCAAATCTGCAGGCTGTTGATTATTGCCCTCCCAGTTATTCCAATTGCCTCGAAACCACACTTTTTTTCCTGTTGCACGCACAGCTTGAACCCATGTACGCATGAAATCAGGATAATCATACTGTGTATCAACAGTGATATGGGTGACATTCATGGTTGCAATCAAATTACAGGTGTGCTGAATTTGAGCAGGTGACAATCTATTTGTCGATGCGCCATCTCGGCTTTCTTTCATTGTATCGACGGTTCGCACGACATTGGGCGATAAAGACGAGGCAGATGCAACATTTTTACCTCCAATTCCAGGTGATAAGACCTGTGCGGTTAGCAATATTGTCAGGAACACTGAAACCAAATGCTTAATTTTCATCTTAAACCCTCCAACAAATAATTATTATTTGTATTAAATCTTTTTAATAAACCGGAATTTGTAACAACCTATTATCAGTATTCGTTGTAAAGGTCTGGTTATGTCGATACCATTTTAAATCAAAATGAAAGCAAATCCGTTTTTTGCATTTACTCAGACTTAACTTTTGCCAACATCTTTAAGTTGTGAGTATCCAGCTCAACCCCAGGTAATTTGTTATCTGCACTGCGTTGTTCAATGCTCTTATACATAGTTTTTAAGGCTTCTCCGGCAGGGCGCAGCCTCCAGTTTCCGGTGGTTCCCTCAAAAATACAATCGGCAGTGCTGGAATCCGGTCCGGCATACCCAGGGCCTACCCAATAGTTGATGCCGACGATATTTGGAATCGTTACCATAAAATCAAACCATTTTTGCAGAACTTCGAGCTGTTTTTCATTTGAGACACGTTCTTTAATGCTATATCCAAACTCGGCTATTACAATTGGCACATTGCGAACATTGTAAACAGGCATAAATTCATGAATAAATTTCTCTAAGGCTTCATCGGCTGACAGCGTAACATCATTGCCCGGATAAAAATCCATTGAGACATATCCCAGCTCTTCAACTGTTTCCTGAAATAAAACAGAGGGCTGTGAGGCAATCCATCCGTTGGTAGATCTGATGCCTGTCTCTACCTTAACCCCAAGTGAATCAAAGGCTTTGGCACACGCTCTGCTAGACTGAAGTATGAAATCATTAAAAGCAATATTCGCCGCTTGGTTGCCGGTCCAGTTCTGCCCGTAATTACGTTTCCAAAAGGGTCCGTTTTCGGGTTCGGCACAAGGATCGAAAATATCATCATCTTCAAACATCTCTCGATTGCTTTCAATAAAGGCAGCTGTCTTGGCTGTATAATCCTTTGGACACAAATCGGCGGGCTGTTGATTATTCCCTTCCCAGTTATTCCAATTGCCTCGAAACCACACTTTTTTCCCTGTTGCACGCACAGCTTGAACC
>DHOG01000084.1:6008-6433 GCA_002410715.1 Ruminococcaceae bacterium UBA5396
GGTGACATTCATGGTTGCAATCAATTCACAGGTATGTTGGATTTGAGCCGGGGTTATCCTGTTTGAGGATGCCGCATCTCTGCTTTCTTTCATGGTGTCAACGGATCGCACCACCATTGGTAATGCGTTGGATGCAATTTTCATATTCGTTCACAAAATTTGTTCAGGGGGATTATGCGGTTCGCTTTCCCGCATTAATATAAAAGCGAACCGCATAATCTTACAATTGTTCCCCCTATATCAAACTGTTCTCCTTTGTAAACTGAATGACCTCATCCACTGTACAGAACGCAAGCCCCGTAACAGTATCCGCACAACCATAATAAATGGCAATTCGGTTGGTATCCGCATCACATAGAGCAGCACAGGGAAATGTAACATTTGGTACATCCCCTACACGCTCATAATCGGTTTGAGGCGCCATT
>DHOG01000084.1:6618-12429 GCA_002410715.1 Ruminococcaceae bacterium UBA5396
TCTAAGTATGGTCGTGTACGATACTTCACTTTCCATGGTTTATCAATATCCAAAATCGCTGCACCAAAGCTGTATACAAACCCGTTGCAGCTTGTTAGTACCCCGTGATAGAAGAGCAACCACCCCTCCTCAGTCTCAATCGGCGTCGGACCTGCACCAATTTTTGTGGATTGCCATCCTCCGGCAGTTCCCATAACATGGCGGTGCTTGCCCCAATAGGTCATATCGGGGCTTTCACTATAAAAAATATCTCCGAAGGGTGTATGCCCATTGTCACTGGGACGGCTCAACATCGCAAAATTTCCGTTTATTTTTCGCGGGAATAGTACGCCATTCCGATTGAACGGCAAAAAGGCATTCTCAATCTGGTGAAATGTTTTAAAGTCCAAGGTATATGCTCCGCCAATTGTAGGTCCATGGTAGCTATTGCACCATGTTGCATAAAACCTGTCTTCAATAAAGCAAACTCGCGGATCATACCGATATGAATAAGCCGTCACTTCTGGATCTGGGTGTAGAGGGCTGATGACATCCGTTTCTATTTCCCAATGGATTCCGTCGTTGCTAAAGCCCGCGTGGACATCCATTTTGCGTGATTGACTGTCACAGCGAAACAAACCTGCAAAACGATTTTCAAAGGGTACTACAGCACTGTTAAAAATACTATTGGAATCAGGCAATGCATTTGCCGGTATAATTGGGTTTTCAGAATAACGCCAAATCGGTGCTGTACAATTGTCGGGCTTATCCTGCCACGGAATATTGGGTATAGATATACCTTGAACTTTTATCATTTAATAACTTCCTAACTGCAATAATATTTATGTGTTTTGCGGTGGGCAGCCAAAGCCAACGCAGCAGCTGCCAACAACACTACAAAACATAACAAAACAGACTTAAGATCTTCTCCTGTCTTTGGATTGGTTACATTGCTATCGGTCAGTGAAATTGCTTTTGAAGACTCAAACAGTTTTGCGTTGTCGAAATACGCCCTACCCCCATCGTCACGTATATACAGCGCAACACGCGTATTTCCCCCGCTGTTAAAACGGAATGAGGCAAGCTGCCAAGCGTTATTGCCGTCAAAAGTCAGTTCAGTACCGATTACCTGAGAACAGACAGTATTGCTGTCCCACAGTCCAAAAGCGTATGTACTGCCCTCTTGTGTATAAACTTCCAAAGTAAACGTATAAGATGTGTTGGGCTTTACATCCACCCACTTTACATAGTAAATACCTGAATTCGTACCATCAAGCCGTAAGACACCATTCCCATCTACATTCGCAAGCTTGAACCGGTTTCCATAACCCAAGCCCTTACTCCAGTATGTATCTCCTTTTGGGGACATTTTCGGGTTTTTAAACAAGTTGTCTTTTTCCCTGCATCCCATATTCTCTATGGTTGTTTTGCTTATCTTCTCAATCTTTTTAGGTACCTTAACTACCGGAACCACAGCATCTTCCAGCTCGCATATTACAAAGTCTCGAAGTTCGCCTTGGGAGGCGGTGCTAATCAACAATATTTCCACCGAATCCAAATCACCTGAGTTAAATACCATGCCCCGTTGATGCCACTGGTTATCCCAAGAAGGTGTGACCAAGTATTGACCTATAGCAAACTCACCGTCTTCTACCGGGAAACTCAGGAATTTATTCTTGCGAGGATTCGCTATTCCGAACTGGATATTGCCGCTGTTCTCATCGCTAAGTACATTCCCCTTAATCCAAGCAGAAAACATATACGTTTTGTTTTTTTCAACCGGAACAATTATAGATTTGGCATAGGATGTTTCGGCATTAAACTTAAAAGAACTCTGAAGATTGCCCACAACCAGATTTTTGTCGGGTGTAGAAGGACTCACTTTATTCGTGATATAGCTTATAACCGTGGCAGTGGTATTTCCAATCGTATCATCCGGTTCTTTCGGTATGATTAATGTAGAGGGGAGATATGGTAGGATGTAGACCCAGTAAGTATCAATCATTCCCAGCTTAGCAAATATTACATATTGGGGGACCGCTAATGTATAAGCGCTATATAAAAGTGCGAACTGTACGATTAAATTAATAACATATCTTGCTTTAAATTTTGTTTTAGAAAGTACATAGGATGCCATTGATGCGACAAAAATATGTCCCATCGTCGTTACAATCGTTACAAAAAAACTATTAAATACATACCGTGATAAAGGAACAGTCAAGTTAGACAGCAAAGCAGGTAGCCCAATAAAATTATTAAAAGAAGGGCGGCGAGGATAGAATCGCGGAGGAAAAATCATCAATTCATCCAGAGGTTTTAACGAGGTGAGAATAGAATATAGCATTGGAAGAATGGTAAACAATCCGGCCGCAAGAATTAATAAAAAATATATAAAGTTCCCCGCTCTCGAACGTGTAAAGCGTTTTGAATGCGTAATAGCCTTCATAATTAGTTTCGGCCCCCTCTGTATCTTACTTCCCGGTCATATTAATTAATTTCCCTACTAATACACGTGTCGCCGCCATTAATGCAAAGAGGAATACCGAAATGGCTGCTGCATACCCCATTTCAAATCGCACAGTTCCTACCTCAACCAAATGAGTAACAATAGTTTCGGTTGAATAATTTACACTGGGCGAACCGGTCAGTGCCGTTGCGACAGAGCTGACCGAAAATGTTGCTTGGATTTGCATCACACAACCGAAAAGTAAAATACTTCTCATAGAAGGCAGCGTAATAAACCATAATTCCTGCCACCGATTGGTAATCCCATCAATGGCACCGGCTTCATACAACTCAGTGTTAACATTTTGCAGTCCTGCGATATTTGCTAGAAATGATACACCCATACTCATCCACAATTGAACGATCATTACAATTCCCATTGCATATCGCGGATCCTTGAAGAACTGTATTGGAGTTGTAATTACACCGCTGGTTAGTAACATACTGTTGATGTACCCATAGCTGTCACCACTGAACAGCACCTGCCAGATGAAATATGCGCCACCCGTAAGGGAAGGTGAATAAAATAAAAACGAAAGTAAACTGCGTGTTTTTGGGGTGAATTCGTTTATCATCCACGCCAATATATATGCCAAAGCAAAGCTGACCGGTCCGGTAACAACAGCAAACATCAATGTATTTTTCACAGATATTAAGAAAACATTATCACCAAGAAACATACGGGCATAATTACTAAATCCCGCAAATTTAGGCATGGTTACCATGTCATATGTAAATAAACTAAGAAATATTGATACGAGAACAGGAAGAAGAGTAAATACAGCAAACAAGATCAAAAAGGGAGCGATCATTAAGGCTGAAGAAAAATCAATCTTTTCACGTTTGGATCTTGGCATCATATTTTCTGATCGATTACCTAAAAACATGTTCTGACCTCCCTTTTTATCCTACTTTAATCCGTATTCTTTCCGCTTTCGAGCGATTTCTTCATCCGCAGTTTTACTCCAGCTAATAATGGTTTCTCGTGGGTTTGTATTCTGGTTAACGGTATTCCAAAATGCCTGGTCGATTACACGAGCGGTAAAGTAACCGCCGGGAACCTCCGGAAGTTCCTTTACATTTTCCCACTGCTTCATGAGCTTTTCTAAGCCGTCACCTTTCCAAGACATACGCCCAAATGCTTCGATATTGGCAGTCTGCGTTCGGGCAGCTATTCCTAATACAGATTCTAAGTTGGTGCTGTAACGATATTGTGTGTCCGCCGATGTCCACCATTTCAAAAATTCCCATGCCGCTTGTTTGTTTTTTGAGTTTTTAAGGATTACCGATCCGCCACCCCCACCGGTAACCGTGTTATTAATACTTTCATCCTCTTGTAAAAAACCCGGCACCTCTGTCATTGCCCATTTGTTGTTGATTTCTGGGGCAGCAACGCTCAACAAAGAATACTGGCTGTAAGATGTAATCGCCATAGGTAATTCACCGGTTCTGAACCTGTTATAAAAGTCATAGGTCTTTGGCAACGAGTATTTTGTATATAAATCCGTCCAGAATATAAATGCTTGAATGGCTTTTGAAGAGGATAAATTGGTTCCCGACAGATCTTCTTTATATAAAGAGCCCCGCATCTGCTGCAGTATCGTGGGAAACAGGCTGAGTGCGCCTACTCCTGCATCGGTAGTACTTGTATCTGAAATTGATGTATACGGAATTCCTACATTCATATTGTTACGCTGTAATACCGTAACAATATATATAAATTCCTCCCAGCTTTTGGGGACAGTTAAACCCATTTGTGCGAAAATATCCGTTCTATAAAAAAGCATATAAAATTGTTGAGTATCGGGCAGCGCATAGATACCTTTATTATATGTATAAGGGATTAAGGCAGTTGGCATAAACCGCTTTGTAACTGCTTCAAAATCTTCGAAATTTGTTAAGTCGTACAGAGCACTACGCATTGCAAGATTGACCGGTTGGGATCGTGACATACTTAAGGCACAGTCCGGACCGCGCCCTGATAATATTGCCTGCACCAAAGAAGCATTCACTATTTTCAAGTTAACGCCGATATTATTCTTGGCTGTAAATGAATCCTGCGCAAGATAATTTAAAATCCTTGCTTGATCTCGTCCCCAGTATACCCAGACGGTTACCGTATCTTCTACATTTGCACCAGCGCTTCCCTTTCCATAATCAGATAGGAAAGACAGTAAGAAGCGTTTTACTGAAAAAGCAATCTTTTCAGGTATATTCGCATACTGTGTTTCTGCCATTTTCTCCGGAGACACAAGCATAAGTTTATCAATATCCAGAGGCATCTTTTTCATTTCGCTTAACCAAGAGCTTACACTACAGTAATTATTGTAGAAATCACCTTTATACTGTTGTGCCTGGTAGAAAAAATCCATCATTCGATTCATGGTTGCCGACATATTTCGAAGGATTGCTGCCCCTGTGCCACCTCGTTTACCGGAAATATCCTCTAGTTTTCTAGCTATATTCTCCAGCTCTACTGAATATTTAGTTAAGTTTTCCTTAAGATTGGGAATTTGTCCGAAAAGGTTGTAATCTCGATTTGCATCGGGTGAGTCACCAGTAATCATTACAATTTGTCGATACACCTCACCCAGCTGATATACGACGCTCTCTAACTTGCGGTTGATATCGGCCATAGGACCCATGGTAACAACCATGGATAAGGTATGAAGTCCTGGCGACAAATAAATCCGGCATGCTTCTCCATCAGCATCCGAAAGAGGTTGAACTTTCCACCCTGTTGTATACGGAAAAGCAATCGATTCCGCCTCTTCGAATATAGGCTGTCCATCCACCAATAACCGGCGGTACGTTTCACCGTTTATCAAGTAAGATTGACGGTATTTGAAGTAAAGCGTATAATGTCCCGCCTGTTTAATATCTATATTCCATGTCAGTGCTTCTCCCGGTAGCTGCCAATTGTTACCGCCAATATAGTTTAACCGCCCATGACGAACAAATGCCGGGTCCACATCAGGTGAAGACATGTCTGATAGCGCAACCAAAGAACGTGTTGACTTCAGATTTGCATCTTCTCCCTGTATCTCGATTTGCTCTCCCATATAGTCTGTGTATCCGGCTGATTTATCAGCAGCGCGGATTTCCATGTACGATTTTAACGCCTTTGGTACGCAAATATTTAATTCTGTTATTGCGTAAGTGCCTAGTTGACTTTTTATTGTTATTGTATGTGCGCCTTCAGATAAAGCAAAGAGGTATGGATCATTATACTCTCCTCCGGCATCTTGCATAAATTGAGTACTCCAACGGTAACACTGAACCTGTTCCGGTGCAAACTCGTTTCCCTGGGGGTCAATTCTGGATTTG
>DHOG01000084.1:12595-31527 GCA_002410715.1 Ruminococcaceae bacterium UBA5396
TGGGGTCAATTCTGGATTTGCCGCTATTTGCCCAATTTCTATGTAACGCTAAAGTCTGTAATTCATCAAATAGTATTTGCCCATCAAGTTCCATTGCTATCTGCAGGTCATCTTCACGTCCAGGCAGCGGGCAATAGGTAAGTCCGATATTATATAGACCGGCCTCTTCAACTTCGAACTTCCAAGTCATCGAATTCTTTTCATTCAATATTATATATTTTTTATTTAAAGGTGCAGCAGGAATGACAATATCTCCCGATTCATCGTTTAATTCAACATTGACACCTTTAATGTAAGTAACTGCAGGTATGATTAATGACTCTTTTGCCATCGGGTAGCTCAATATCTCGTCTAAATAGCCGGCGTACGTATGCGTGTTATCTTCTATATCCTTTAAAGGTTTTATTATCTTCAATTGTTCTTTATCATTACCTGCGACTACGGTTGGCGAACTTATCATCGTAAAAATTAGTATTATAAAAGTCAATAAGCTCAATATTTTACGCACGATACCATTCCCTTCAATATTAATGACTACGCGATATTAGTTTACATTTTTTACTTATTATTGAAAAAACCCGTCTATTTATTTACATTTTAAGTCCGTTTATAGTATTTTTGCTCATTTATTTATCATTAACCACTAATAGAAGTATACATCTGCTGTATTTAATTGTCAATGTTCATTTTTATTATATTCAATAAATCTATATATAACACAAGTATATTTATAATTTTTGTATATTTCTTCGGTTTTGTTTACATTTCTTAAGTATTTTTTACATAATATATATTTAGTGATGTATTTATTTTACATAGTTGACATTTATCAAATAAATTAGTACACTATATTTAAATTGTATTTTTAATTTAAAAACAGAAAAATAAAAATCAAACAACACATCCCCTAATGGACAGTTCATAAATCTCACTGCAAAAGCAGTTTCATGACAGAAAGGAATGGATATAAAGATGAATAAAAATAAGAAAATCACTCAGGAAACCATCGCACAACACTTAAATTATTCACGCAACACTGTATCTAAAGTATTTAATGGTAACGGTGGCGTTAAAGAAAGAACCAGACAACGAATACTTAGCAAAGCTGCTGAGTTGGGTTATAAGCACCCTCTTTTAGAAGATGAGCCCAATGACGAGCTGTTGGGTGTATCCGAAAAAAATGATACTATACACTTGGAAATTGCATTTGTTTGCCACGCTAATTCCTTTGGCAATTCTTTTTGGATGCCGATTATACAAAATATGGAGCGGCATTTAAGTCAGAATCATTGTACTATGCGGTTTGTGATTGTAGAGCCTGAAAACGAGCAGTCGTTGATTCTACCATCTACTCTAACCATTAAGCCCCTGGACGGGATTGTGATCGCAGGTTTGTTTCAGGATGAGTATTATAAAAAAGTTGCATCTCTTAATATACCTTTAGTTTCCTTTGATATATCAAGGGATTTGTCCGGAAACAATAAAATCTGCGATGTGGTTATGGTTGAAAATACAGCTGCTTCATATCAACTCACGCAACACCTAATATCCCAAGGGCATACTAAAATTGCTTTTGTAGGCAACAGAGACTCATGTCAAAGTTTTTATGAGCGTTGGGATGGATATCATCGTGCTATGAACGAAAATTCTTTGACACGCAACAACGAATTACTGCTTAATTTTAAAAGCTCAAACAAACACTTTGATACTGCCGGATTTTATCAGCAATTATTAGAAATTGATGAGCTTCCCACCGCATTTGTATGCGCCAATGACAACATTGCAAAATATGCTTATCAGTTACAGGCTCCGCCTTACAATCTGTATAAAAAAATGACAGTTTGCGGATTTGATAATACGCCGGAGTTGACTTCGTATATATCAAATCACTCTACTGCCAGGATATTTGCGGATGAATTAGGTCAAGCTTTGGGCGAGCAAATACTGTGGCGCATCAAAAACCCAAACCATCAATTTCGTTGCTTACGACTTTGTGTTTCGGTAATACTTAAATAAGTCATTAGCATGTTAAAAATATTCTGACTTTAATTTATCCGCTTGGCTTTTGGCAATCGCACGTGCGTGATATGCTCTAGCCCTAGAAGGGAACATTACACGCAGGTGCCTTAAGACGCATTGAAAACAGTATGCCAACCGCATTACAGGTAAGGGCAATCATCAAGCGGTTAGCTGCTAACTAACTCCACGGGAGTTTCACCCGAGATTCTCTCGAGGCCACCCCCATTGCCTGCGACATTATGAAATACGAAGAGTTCTTTAAGCTCGGACTGTGGCTGGACGGGAGTAACATTGTCCTTATTTCCTGTTATGGTCTTACCGGGAGCAACCCGACATTTATAGTCGTTTGTTTCTCGCTCGCCCTATCGGGGTCATGGCGCATCCGCTAACATGGCTAACGCTCATCACGTTTGTAGTAGGAATGTATTTATGAATGAGTATTCAATTTTCAAAAAGCAAGCCCGTTTTGCCGTCATAATAAGTATCCCCCGGCTAATGCCGGGGGATACTTATTATGTAAAGTCCTGAATAGCGCTGAACATCAGCTTTTTTCAATGCCTGTGGCATCAAGTCCACAATCTTTCTGCGGTCATAAATGATAAACCCTACCTTATTTCATCAACAGCATAAAAGTCCATACACTGAACCGAACAAAAATCCCCATCGCTTTTCGGAGCCGTACGTATTTCTCAATCCAATGTAAATCACGATTTTCATTATGCACGATATATCAAACTTTAGCGGCACGAGCTTTCAGCCGTGCCGCCATAAATAAAGGCCGCGACCGTAACGCCGCTTTTGTGTTGTAATCCAGCTATGCAATACGAATATTTTTCCAGATCATTTCAGATTGTGCCGTCATCATCTTCATCCTTGCGTCTATGTTTACGGCGGAGTCTCCTCATTTCTTCCTCAGAGTATTGACGAGGGAAAGTAGTTTTTGGTTCCTCGTCCTCAGTTGGCAGGGTATCCTCAAACACTTTTTCCTCATCATCATCTTCTTCATCGTCAAAAATATTCAAAGCACGCTTTGCATCCTTATCCTCATTTGGATGTTCTTTATAATATGGATCTATCATATGCTTTTTAATAAGCGGAAACACCGTAAACTGAATGAGCAGCATACGAAATGCCGGAAACAGGAGTATATACATGAAAGTAACCACAAGTATCCCAATAACTAGATCCATATACAAAATCAGAGCGGCAAGAATGTAAAATAAACCGAATATAAAAAACAGCAGCAGATTCCTCCCAAATCCTGCAAAAGCGAAAATTAGGCTATTTTTATACAGCTGTTTTATACTAAGCTTGAATGTAACCAGCATCATATACATGTAATATTTCATAAAGGTAAAGATTAAAATAATTGATAGCATTAAGGCGAGTGCGATATAACCAATAATATCGTCAACCTGAAAATAAAAAACAACTGCAAACACAGCGACTACTGTAAATAAAAGGTTTATAATCCCGACAACTAAGCCTTGCTTCCAGTTTTTCTTAATGGTATCGATAAAGTCACCGCCGACAAAGGCATGTTTTTCTCTTGCAAAATTCCTTGTGACATAGGATAGTCCCGTGTTAGCAAGACCCACAGTTAAAACCGGCAGAGAAAACAAAGCGAACAATAAATTAACGCTAATTAGTTTCCAGAATTTCCTTGCTAAAATTTCAAAAAATATAACAAAAGACTTTTTTTTCGGTGCGTTCTTCTGAACGCCTGGCCCCGGTTTGCTATAATCGAACAATCCGAAAAATCCCGCCATGTGCACTACCATCCCTTTCAAACATCCGAGCCTATTTAATTCCCGTATCTCGATACACTGCCATCTATGATAAAAAATCCTCTGTCGCCTGGTCAACAAAACCTGCCGCATTTAATGTGAATTATTTTTGAAAAAATGAACCAAATATCAGTCGAAATAATACATCCACAATACCTGAGGCAAACCCAAGTGTCAGGTAAGCAAGAAACCGAACGCAATACATCTTAAAATCTTGCCAGAGACCTCCAATACCGCCGTCAGACAGCAGCTGCCTACTTAGAAGCAGCGACATACGAATCGACTCCATGCTGCCGAACAGCAGGGCGGTTGCGGCAACAAGATAATGCGGAACAATTAAGATTGCGGAAGCAATAAATCCATGTAAGCCCGTAGCACTATAGTAGGCTTCGGTAAGGCCCAGCCCCATCCCGAAAAAAAGCGGAACCACAGTGGCAAAGGGCGCACCACACGCCGAAAGACCGCAGAGAAACAGGAGTGCTAAAAGCAGTATTGTAGAAAAAATCGATGAAAACAATGCTGAAACACCGTCTCTGAATCCGCCAATAATTGCTCTTACTTCCAGTATTGTCCCCAGTTCCTCCCCAATAATCGAACCGGATAAGGCATAGATCATCACGCCCAGTACCGATCCCGCAAGAAAAACCATGGAGAATAAAACCAGCAAACGATTAGCAGCCAGAAACTCAGCCCATGAAGCGACTGCTTTTGCCGCATAATCGGAAGCCGATGAAGCCCTGCTATAGTTTGTCCTTTTTATACCCATAAAGCACCTCCCACATAACCTGCACAGCCTGAAGATTTATGTTCCTTCTATACTGTATGCGAAAGAGGGTTGGTATATGCTCATTCGTACAACGCTGCTTTAATCATAATCGCACATTCAAGACGCTTTTTTTCCAATTCACAGGACAAAAAATGTGAATGCAAAATATCGCCCATATACTGATTGTTATTGGCATTGCAGCCACCGGAGCAATAAAATTTAGCCCAGCATTTGCGGCATTCAGATTTGTCATAAACAGTAGAGTGTGCAAACCGATCCTTGATATCAAGATCGTATTCGCCGGTCAGCACACTGCCCATTTTCCATTCGGGCTGGCCAACAAATTGATGACAGGGATAAACATCGCCATTTGGATCAACCGCGGCGTATTCGTTGCCGCATCCGCAACCCCTTAGTCGTTTGATCGCGCACGGACCCTGATCAAGGTCGATCATAAAATGAAAGAAATTAAAGCTTTTACCCGTTTTTTTACGTTCCAGCATGATTTGTGCGAGATGATCATATTCATCAAACACGCGCGGCAGATCGTCCTCACGAATTGAAAACGGCAGGTTTGGTTCGCTCACAACCGGTTCCACAGACAACTGATCAAATCCGAGGTCAGCCATGTGTAAAACATCCTGTGTGAAATCCAAATTATTTTTTGTAAATGTTCCGCGGACATAATAATCTTTATCTCCGCGTATTGTTACAAAATGCCGGTATTTGGGCACAATGCTGTCATAACTCCCCTTGCCACCTGCATTCGGTCTCATTGCGTCATTAACATTGCGACGACCGTCAAGAGATAAAACTACATTATTCATTTCCCTGTTAAGAAAATCTGCAATCTCCTCATTTAACAGAACACCATTTGTCGTTGTCGTAAACCTAAAAACTTTATTATGCTTCTTTTCAAGACTACGTCCGTATTCAACAGTCTTTTTTATTACATCAAAATTCATTAATGGTTCACCGCCGAAAAAATCCATTTCCAGATTACGGCGTCCCTCTGATTTCTCAATTAAAAAATCGATTGCCGACAAGGCAACCTTCTGGCTCATTAGCTTTTTTTCTCCACCGTATACGCCCTGACCGGCAAAGCAATATTTGCAGCGCAAATTGCAGTCGTGCGTAACATGGAGGCACATAGCTTTAAGAGGTGAATGACCCATTTTATCTGCAAACTGTTCATAATCATCACAACTAAACAGCTGACCTGCATGATATAAATCTAGCAGCTCATTATAAATATCAATTACTGTCTGCTTATTATATTCACCCGACAATGCTTGAATTAAATCAGCTGGGCAGGTCTCCTCCATTTGCTCTAGGTTCTCATCAAGCAGTTCCAGAAGTTTATAGGTCGGTTCATCAACTAAATGCACCGCTCCGCTGTTTACATCCAGCACGATATTATAGCCATTATTCTGGTATCGATGTATCATTATGTAACTTCCCTCAAGTAATCTGTAAATGAGTGGGGCGGATTTATATATCCGCCCCACTGTTATACCGCATTTTAAGGAGCGGTTCAAGCAATATTCCAGATTGAACCGTCACACGAATGTTATTTCTCACACTTCTGATTGGCTACCGTGCAAGAGGTTTTGCAGGCAGACTGGCAGGAAGCCTGGCATTCGCCGCATCCGCCTTTCACTGCGGTTTCCTTGAGATTCTGTTTGTTAACGGTTTTAATATGTTTCATGGTTTTTCCTCCGGATTCTGCGACAATATAAAACTTATATAATCAACCTAATATATAGATTCTATCATACCGCAGACATAATTTCAACAAATTTCGATATTCGAATCGGAAGGCATCGTCTACCTACGACGACGCCTATTAACACCGTATACCCCGCCAATCGCCGCACTGACCATAATAACCAACAACTTGGCGACAGCATACCATCCGCTTATACTCTGCAGCAATGATATTCCGGCGACCAAAATAAGCAGATACATCAATGCGCCGCAGGCAGCGCCATAAAACAAGCCTCTTGAGCCTGCAATGCGTGCTGATATAAATCCCCCGATAAACGCACCCATTGCTGCCGCAGCCACTGCCATCGGTGTGACCGCCGACTGAGGAATATCACGTGCTGCCATCAGCAGTGCAAACAATAAAAGCACCGCCAAACAACAGAGCATACCGGCTGCTGTGCCGATAAATACCGGTCGCACACGTTTTAACATAGCAGGCTCTTCTTTGCGCGTTTTCAATACCAGTCCCTCCCCTGAACCATCGGCTTACCCGATTAAATTCCACTTCGGTACAGCATATTCTCCGGAAGGACAAAATAGTACACTGATGTGATACAGATATTAATTAGATATCATCATCATCGTCATCGTCATCATCGTCTATATCATCATTATCATGGATGGTATCAACGCTCTGCAATGCCCATTTTTTAATCGTCATTTTCGACCTATCTGCGCCGGTTTCAATCACCATAACGTCTTCTTTGATATTCAGAACACGACCTGTAATGCCCCCGATTGTAGTGATCTCATCACCCACCCGCAGGCTATTGCGCATTTTCTGTTCTTCCTTCTGTTTCTTTTTCTGAGGACGAATCATCAGAAAATACATCAGTGGAATAAGAATCAGAAATGGTAGGAGTGACGCTAAAGCACCAATTGGATTCGCTTGGGCATTAGGCGTGGCTGTAGCAAAAAAAGCATTAAACTGAAACAAATAAAGCACCTCCCTAAAAAATCCCTCTTATTATATCGGCTTTTCAGCCTGATAGCAAGTGTTTTAAATACGCTTGTCTAATATATCTGTAAATTTTTTATGAAAATTTGAAAAAGTTCCATGATCAAGGCTTTCGCGGATTTGCTCAAGCAATGTATTATAAAAATAGAGGTTATGCATTACACAAAGTCGCATAGCCAGCATTTCGCCGCTTTTGAATAGATGACGGATATATGCCCGCGAGTGCCTGCGGCAAGTTGGACAATCACATTCCTCGTCCAGCGGAGATTCATCCAGCGCATATTTTTCATTGAACAGGTTGCGTCTACCCTGCCATGTAAATACGTGACCGTGCCTAGCGTTTCTTGATGGCATAACGCAGTCAAAAAGGTCTATACCACGGTAAACAGCTTCAATTATATTAGCGGGAGTACCTACCCCCATAAGATAGCGTGGCTTGTTATTAGGCATATACGGCTCTACTGCTTCGATTACGCTGTACATCTCTTGGGCGGTCTCCCCTACCGCAAGACCGCCGATTGCAAAGCCGTCAAGCTCCATATCTGCGATTTCCTTCATGTTCCCAACGCGTAAATCCTCATATATGCTGCCCTGATTAATACCAAACAACATTTGTTTCGGATTCAAGGCGCTCTCTTCTTTATTCAAACGAGTCATTTCCTCCCGGCAGCGCCGTAGCCATCTGACAGTACGTTCACTGGAAGCCTTTGCATATTCATAAGTTGATGGATTCTCTACACATTCATCAAAAGCCATGGCGATCGTGGATGCGAGGTTTGATTGTATACGCATGCTTTCCTCGGGCCCGATAAACAGCTTTCGTCCATCCACATGCGAAGCAAAGTATACGCCCTCTTCCTTTATTTTCCGAAGTTTTGAAAGAGAAAACACCTGGAATCCCCCGCTGTCGGTGAGAATCGGACCGTTCCATCCCGTGAACTTATGAAGCCCTCCCAGCTTCCTCACCGTTTCATCACCCGGTCTTACGTGAAGGTGATACGTATTGCACAGCTGGACCTGACATTTAAGATTGCTAAGATCATATGCAGATACCCCACCTTTTATAGCACCCTGTGTTGCGACATTCATAAATGCCGGAGTCTGCACAACCCCATGAGGCGTAGTAAAAACACCCCTGCGTGCCCCACCCTCGGTTTTGATTATATTTATAGACATGGGTTGCGCTCCTTTCAAATAATCAGCATTGCATCCCCAAAGCTGAAGAAACGATATCTCTCTCTTACTGCATGCGAATAAGCAGACATCGTATTTTGATAGCCCGCGAATGCACTTACAAGCATAATCAAAGTGCTTTCAGGAAGATGAAAATTGGTAAGCAATCCGTCCAGCACCTGAAATTTATAGCCGGGAGATATGAAAATGCTTGTCCATCCTTCCGACGGCTTGACTTTTCCATTTGTCAGTTTCACACTTTCAATCGTGCGGCAGCTTGTTGTGCCAACAGCAATGACGCGTCCACCCCGTTCCCGTGTTCTGTTAATTAGTTCGGCAGTTTCTGGCGGCAGCTCATAATGTTCCGAATGCATATGATGATTTTCAATGTTATCAACCTTGACCGGTCTAAATGTCCCAAGACCTACATGCAGTGTGATAAAACCAATATCAATTCCTTTTTTCCGAATTTCAGATAACAGATCGGGTGTAAAATGCAGTCCTGCCGTAGGCGCCGCGGCCGATCCCGGCTCTCTTGCATAAACGGTCTGATACCTTTCAGCATTGTCAAGATGCTTTGTTATATAATGCGGCAGGGGCATTTCACCGATTCGTTCCAAAATATTGTAAAAGTTTCCCTCGTAGTGAAATTCAACCAGCCTGTTTCCCTCGTCAATTATATCAAGAACCTCAGCTTCCAGAAGCCCGCCGCCGAACACCAGTATATTGCCCTTCTTCGCCCTTTTTCCCGGGCCCGCAAGAACCTCCCAGCGGTTGGTGCCTTTGGGGCTTAGAAGCAGAAGCTCGACTGCCCCACCGGTATTTTTTTTGTTCCCATATAGTCGCGCGGGCAGCACGCGGCTGTCGTTCAAAATAAGACAATCATCCGGATGTAAGTACTCCGTAAGATTTCGAAAAATTTTATCCTCAAGTTTACCTGAATCACGGTTAATCACAAGCAGCCTTGAATGATCACGGGGATCGACAGGCTCCTGTGCAATCAATTCCTGCGGCAAATCGTAGTAAAAATCACTTTTTCTCATCAAAAACTCTTGCCTTTCAGTGTTTTATTTTATTAAATTCATATACTTTTGATGCTTCGTATTATTATAAAAACACTGCATATAAATGAAATATAAATATAGAAGCTATTATCCATCTTAACACATGCCGTCAAGATACTATTACTGGAAAGATTTGATGGAATTTCGTTATCCAAAATTCATTTGACAACAAAGACCTGTAATGTTACAATGACCTTAACGGAATAGAGGCGCGCTGAATGAAGAGTAATCTATGTGAGACACCGGGTCTTTGAGCGTAGAAGAAAGGCATCAGCGCCGAAGAAATGACGTCCCCGGAGGGCGGCTTGTCTGGCTTCACGGTAAATAATCGTGAGGTTGTCATCATGCTTATGGTGGAGCGCTATTCACGCATGAATATTTATTTTCTCATGCGTAGATGCATCTATTATAGGTCGATGACAACCGGTTTTCAACCGGTTTTTTTCTATCAAAATTTAAATAGCGGCATTGAGCCTCAGGGAAAGGAAAAGAGTTATAAATGAAAAAATGGAATGTTGGTATAATTGGCTGCACCGGTATGGTTGGACAGCGCTTTGCTTCGCTTTTAGAAAATCACCCGTGGTTTCATGTATCAGTGATTGCGGCTAGCCCGCGTTCTGCCGGAAAGACCTATGAGGAAGCGGTAGGAAACCGTTGGGTTATGGAAACCCCAATGCCTGAATCCATGAAAAATCTTATGGTTCAGGATGCTTCAAAGGTTGAGAAAGTTGCTTCACAGGCAGATTTTGTATTCTGCGCCGTTGATATGCCCAAGGATGACATACGTGCTCTTGAGGAAGCTTACGCACGAGCCGAGTGTCCAGTTATATCAAACAACAGCGCACACCGCACTACGCCCGACGTGCCGATGATCATACCGGAACTTAATTACGATCATGTAAATATAATACCGTATCAGCGTGACCGTCTGGGTACAAAAAAAGGCTTCATTGCGGTGAAGTCAAATTGCTCGCTTCAAAGTTATGTTCCCGCTCTTTACCCACTATCAAAATGGGGCGTAAATAAAGCGCTTGTATGCACCTATCAGGCTATTTCAGGTGCAGGAAAAACATTTGAATCATGGCCTGAAATGGTTGACAATGTAATCCCTTATATTGGGGGAGAAGAAGAAAAATCCGAACAGGAGCCTCTGAAAATCTGGGGTAATATTGAAAACGGGGTCATCGTTCCGGCATCCTCCCCTGGCTTCACAGCGCAATGTCTGCGCGTTCCGGTATCAAACGGACATTTTGCCGCGGTTTACTGCAGCTTTGACAAAAAGCCGTCCAAAGATGAGATCATTGAGACTTGGAATAGCTTTTCCGGACGTCCGCAGGAGCTGAATCTGCCAAGCGCCCCAAAGCAGTTTCTAAACTATTTCAATGAAGAAAATATGCCCCAAGCATCACTCTGCCGCAACCTAGAAGGCGGTATGGCGGTTACACTCGGTCGTCTGCGTGAGGATACGCAATATGATTTTAAATTTGTAGGACTGTCACACAACACCCTACGGGGAGCTGCAGGCGGAGCTGTTCTCCTTGCAGAGCTTCTCTGCGCCGAGGGTTTCGCCGATTAGCTTTTCCAGCGGAATAACCATCGTTTGATGCCTCTATTCTTTAGAGGCAAGATATGCCCAAACTATCTTATCGAAAGGGTAGATTATTATGAGTAAAACAACAATTTTCACCGGCACCGGCGTAGCGATTGTAACACCCATGAACGCAGACGGAAGTGTCAACTATAATAAATATCGCGAACTTGTGGAATGGCAGATTGAAAACGGAACCAACGCTATAATTGCCTGCGGTACAACAGGAGAATCCTCTACGTTAAACGACGAAGAGCATGTAGAGGTCATACGTATTGCAGTCGAGCAAACAAAAGGGCGTGTGCCGGTCATAGCCGGCACAGGCTCAAACGATACCGACTACTGTATCGCGCTTTCCCGTGAGGCAAAAGAGCTTGGCGTGGATGCCCTTCTGGTTGTTACGCCTTATTACAATAAAACTTCCCAGCGCGGCCTTATTGCACATTATACGGCTGTCGCCGATAGTGTTAAGATGCCAATTATCCTATACAACGTTCCTTCCCGCACCGGTGTCGATATCAAACCCGAGACCTATGCGAAGCTTTGCGAAAACCCATACATAGTTGCTATTAAGGAAGCAAACGGTAATATATCATCGATAGCAAAAACCGCATCCCTTTGCGGCGATGATATTGATATTTACTCAGGTAATGACGATCAGATTGTTCCAATCCTTTCGCTTGGCGGAAAAGGAGTTATTTCGGTTATGTCTAATATCATACCTGACAAGACCAGTGAGATTGCTCGCCGCTGGTTTGGTGGTGACATTAAAGGGAGTTGCTCACTGCAGCTTGAACTGTTTGATCTGATATCTGCATTATTCTCTGATGTAAACCCCATCCCGGTTAAGGAAGCGATGAATCTGATGGGGATGAATGTTGGTCCGTGCCGTCTGCCTCTATACCAAATGGATGATCAGAGTCGGCAGGCGCTTGCGATCGTAATGCGCCGTCATAACCTGATAGACTGATTCTATATTCGGATTGTGCAATAATTTGCGCCAGCGGCGCAGAAGGGACGTTGTTTTCAGATGACAAAAATTATTCTCAGCGGCTGCAACGGAAAAATGGGTCGTGTCATTACGGCATGTGTTTCCGAACGTGTTGACTGCAAAATCGTTGCCGGTTTTGATATTAATACCGAGCGCCATGCGGGGTATCCCGTATATGCCAATCCATCAAATTGCCAGATTGAAGCGGATGTAATCATTGATTTTTCGCATCCAAGTGCCCTGGACAGTGTTCTTGTTTACGCATTTGAGTATAAAACGCCTGTCGTGGTTGCAACCACCGGTCTTATGGAGGATCAGGTCGCAGAGGTTCGAAAGCTGTCGGATTTTATTCCTATCTTCTACAGCGGTAATATGTCGCTTGGCATCAGCTTGGTTACCGAACTTGCACGAAAGGCTGCAACCGTATTGGGTAATAATTTTGATATTGAAATCATAGAAAAGCATCACAATCAGAAGATTGATGCACCGTCCGGCACCGCTCTGATGCTTGCTGACGCAATGTCAGAATCTCTAGATTATAAATCGAAGTATGTTTATGATCGTCATGCAGTCCGCCAGAAGCGAAGCAAACAAGAAATCGGTATTTCCTCGGTTCGTGGCGGCACAATTGTGGGTGAGCATGAAATTCTCTTTGCAGGACATGACGAAATGATCAGCATTTCTCATACAGCTTTATCAAAAGAGATTTTCGCCGTGGGCGCAATTAATGCCGGTCTATTTTTAACATCCCGGAAACCTGGATTATACTGTATGTCGGATCTGGTTCGAGAAGCTTAATAAATTATAATACCAAGACTCCCCACTAATTGGATTAAAGCCGATTAATGGGGAGTCTTGTTTTATACAACTACATAGGTGGGGGCTGTCATACCTCCCCCATTTATTCAAATTCAAATTCATATTCGATCCATCCTAAGTCCCGAAGAGTCTCCCCAAAGCGCTTGCGTGTCATTGTCATATTGAGGACAGCAACAAGCCGGTTTGCAGACAAGGATTTCGGCAGTCCGAGTAATCCAAGCAGTTGCCTGCGGCGGGTGGCGCTGAACTCCCTTCCGACAAGACCTGTTTCATATAAATCCATTTTTGTCAAAGGAGACTGGCTTTGGGGAACTGCCGATTCATCCTCGATTGTCGCGCCGGCATTTCGGATTGCGTTGGCAATCGTACTCCCATCTACACCTTCAACACCCAAAAAGCCTTCTTTGGACGGCACATTCTTCCGACGTTCCTTTCCAGACAGGTTTGGTATATATGCATGTTTTATTTGCTCGGGAGGGATTGCACCGCTTAGATAATCTCGTATCACAAAACCTGCAGAATCGCTGTCTGTAAGAATCAACAGCCCGCGTTCACGCGCCAGAAGCCGAATTAGTTCCATGAGCTGCCTGTCCTTGAAAATGCCGAATCCATTCGTTTCAATGACAAGCGCATCCACAACCGAAGCCAGTTTTATTTTATCATATTTACCTTCAACCACAATTGCCTCACGTACACGAATCATGTCGAAGATCCCTTTCGGGAAAGTATAATCAGCTTTGCTGCTGTTTGCTCCAGAACAGTTCTCTTATCGGCACGGGAAGACTTCAAAGTCCGGTCTGCATCAGCCAAAACCTCAAGACTTTTGCGCAGAACCGGGAGCGGTATCCGTTCACAGTCCCGCGCCGCATTGCGCAGCCGAAACTCCCGACCCCGGTAAGGAAAATCATCCGCCAGAGTTTCTGCCCTGACACCGGCAGAAGCGGCAACTTTCGCCCTATATAAGTCGGCGTATGCATTGGAAAGTACAGCTAAAATAGCGATCGGCTCTTCTCTTTGCGAAAACAGTCCGCTCAAAATATCATACGCCCGTACATAACTGCCCTGAATCAGTGCCTTTGATAAATCAAATACGGAAGCCTCTAAGTTCTGTATTCCAATTGCTTCTATATATTCTTGCGATACCTCACCGCCGTCTGCCAGGGCGCACAGCTTGTCAAGCTCGCTCAGCAGAAGGTTCAGATCATTCCCACACCGCCGAAGCATCAACCGGGCGTTATCAGGGCTCAATTTGCAACCCCTTTTCTCGGCACCGCCACTAAGAAGCCGGACAATTTCGCTTTCGGTCTTTCGCCGAAACTCAACACTGGAACCCACTTTATCAACCGAAGAAACAAAAGATCTCCATTTCGCGTTTTTTTTCTTATCCACCGACACTGAATATGTCCAGAATACCAAAACACTGCTTTTGGGAATATCCGATATCATTGATAAAAGTTGTTCCTGTGCCGATACACCTGCTGCAGCAAAATCAAAATCACGTACAACAATACATTTGCGATCCGCCATAACCGGTAGCGCTTCGACCGCCTCCTCTATCTCACCAACGGTGCAGGTCTGCCCGTCAAATTTCTGACAATTGAATGCCGCCAGCGGATGATCCCCAACCGCTTTCAATGCAATCTGTTCCGCATAATGAGATGCTAAGTAGCTCTCCTCACCGTATAGAAAGTATAGGTTTGCCAATTCGCCGCTTTTCAGTCTTTTCTTTAGATCCCTTTCATTCAGAGACAATCAGACTCCTCCTTTTAAATGTTATATCGCCCATGCCTCTCGTAAGAATGGTTACACTCTTTCCGGATGTATCATAAATGGGATAAGACCCGCGCGGAAATGCTCTTATCTCGGCAGAGAGAGATTCGGATGAACAGCATAGAACACCGGCCTGCGCCTGAATGGCAGAAACATGCTTAGGCGGCTTTCCGGTAAATACTGCAAGATTGGTTTGACGCTGTCCGCCGGTTAAATTCGTTGTCGCGGACTGATATGGACTGAGCAACAGACGGGTCTGATTAATTTTAACCATCAGCCACCCGTTACAATATTCTGCAACACAATCGTTCCAGAAGGCAATGCTACCATCCTTCCAGCTTAATCGGCCCTCTGCCTTCAAAGCATCTACCGTATCAATATATTTGCCATCCGGCCCTGTTATCAGACAGTTTACCCGGACATGACTTGTCAGAATCATGGTGCTGAGGGCACATTTATCATTCAAGTTAGGAATCATTAAAAAATCCACTGCACGAACATTACGCCGTTCCAGTTCTCGAACTGAATGGTCGACAGCGGAATCATCCCCAATCAATATCACTCCCGTGCGCCCATCTCGTTCTAAAAGCATAGCTGTGGCGTTACCCGCATTTAGCAGTGTGATATCAGTTACGTCGTACATTAATATATTATAAGTCAAAACTCCGAATAAAAGCGAAATAACAGACCACAGTGCAGTAATACGCATTCCGTGTCTTCCAAGCAGATATCTCCCCAAAAGGATAAATCCGAATGCGGACGGAATCAGAACAATAAGAAAAGTCTGTCTGACCCATAATGATGCCGCAGGGAGTGATGTAAGCCAATCAGCAATGGTTATAAGATAGCTGGCAACCCATTTGGCACACCAGAAAGCTGCGGATGCCAATACCCGAAGTGGCTCTATATGGTATAAAGGGACGGCAGCACAAGTGAGAACCATTACGATCGAGGTAGGAAACACCATAAGCAGGTTTGCAATCGGAGATATGATTGAGATTTGCCCGAATCCGAACAGAATCACAGGAAGTGTCGGAATAGTAGCAGATAATGTTATTGCAAAAGAATTAAACGACTTCTCAAGTAATTTCACCCATTTAAAACGCTCACTCATAAAATCAGTCAATGGTTTTATATAATTGTTTTTTATAAATGGGTAGATTACAAGTATTCCATATGTAGCTGCAAACGAGAGCAGAAGTCCAAGATCATTGACTGCATATGGATTCAATATAGTTATCACCAAAACCGAGAACCCCAATGAATTCAGACTATCCGGCTCCCGCCCAATCATTTGTCCCGCCAGAAATATCAGGCACATAATGCCTGCACGTAAAATAGACGGTTCAAACCCTGTAAGTGCCATAAAGAAAACAACACCTGCGCATGAAATACCCAATGCGATTCTTCGCTTGACACGAAGAAAGATAAGTACAGCGAGAAGTGCCTGTGACAAAATTGCAACGTGTAAACCTGAAACAGCAAGAAGATGAGATACTCCGATAATTTTGAAATTATATTTAATGACAGATGACATATCGCCTTTATACCCGAACGCAATACCTGCCATCAACCCAGCCACATTCTCCATTTCCGGCTGTGACATAATGGTATTTCTTGAAGTACGGCGTGCTTGCAAAATTGTATTCATCCAGGGGCGAGCGACGGGAGATGTATGAATCAGTTTATCATCATTATAATCAACCGAATGCGCGTTGAGATATGTTTCTTTTGCTTTAGAATAACCTCTGATTTGACCGTCACGGCTGTCAGATGGTGTGTTAAGCATAAATTCCCCTTCGAGGATATCGTATGGCTGAGGATAAAGGTCTGAACCACTAATCCATAAGGTAAGACGGGTATCTTGCGGCAGATCGCCTTTCATAACACGCACAGTAACGCTGTTATTCATCTGTACGAAGTCAATTGTTTCAATTTGAAGCACTGCGCTCCGACCGTCCCATTTCTGAAGTGGTCTATAATACATGATTTCCTGAGCTGAATACATAGAAAAGGCGGCCATGGCAGCAAAAAGCACCGTCATAACCCGCCTGTTATCTCTGATTGATTTTATAAATAATCCTGCTATAAAGGCGACAAAAAAGAGAGCCGCTAAAACGATCGTCATCTTCAATTCCAAAAATGACGCCATAATCAGCGACATAAAAAATGAAAACCCGAGTGTAGCCATCGGCCGTTTCATCTATGTATGCCCCCCTTCTAATCATGCAGGAGGTGTTAAGCTTTTACGGCTTTGTCATCATTTTCGTTATGAAAGAAAAGTGGAAGCGGTTCAAGATAGAAAATATCCTTTCGTTCAATTGCGTCTCCCTCTGCAAGGATGGCACACTGTCCCGAAATTTTTCCGCCGGAACGCTCAACAAGCATATCAAGCGCGCGCAGCGATTCACCTGTACTGATCACATCATCTACGATCAGAACCCGCTTGCCGCGTATGGCATCCATTTCGCTTTCATCAAGATATAAGACCTGATCCTTATCCGTAGTGATGGAACGAACGTCAACCGATATTGGGTTTGCCATATATAGCTTGGGGTATTTTCTCGCGATAAAGTATTGCTTCCCACTTTGACGAGCCATTTCATAGACAAGTGGAATTCCCTTTGCCTCGGCTGTAATAAGCACATCAAATTCAGGTGCTTTACCAAGAAGCTCCTTGGATGCAGCGATGGTAAGCTCGACATCGCCGAAAATTACAAAAGCCGCAATGCTAAGATTCTCATTAACGCGACAAATGGGCAGGTGACGTTCCAGACCGGCAATTGTCATGGTATAGGTTTCGCCATTCATAGGTATAATCCGCCTTTCTATCTATCTTAAGCCTTCTTTTTAGCCAACTCCCGCATTCTTTGATCCCTTGCTAGAATATTTTTGCGTAGTCTGATATTTTTTGGAGTGACCTCAACCAGTTCATCATCATTGATAAATTCCAGTGACTGCTCCAGCGACAAAACCGTCGGTGGAGTCAGTCGCAGTGCGTCATCAGAACCAGATGCACGCATATTGGTAACATGCTTTTTTTTGCATACATTAACAACAACGTCCTCGCTCTTTGGCGATTCCCCGATAATCATGCCCTCATAAACAGGGACGCCTGCGCCTATAAACAAATTTCCTCGTTCCTGCGCATTATAAAGACCATATGTCGTGGTTTCACCGGTTTCAAATACAACAAGTGATCCTTGTACGCGCTGTGGGATCTCCCCCTTAAAATGATCATAGCCATCGAAAATGCTGTTCATGATGCCATTACCATTGGTATCTGTTAAAAACTGCTGTCTATACCCCATAAGTCCGCGAGCCGGTATGCGAAATTCGAGATGGTTGGTGCCTTCCCGAGTTGTCATGTTTACAATTTCCGCGCGGCGGGTACCCAGCCTTTCCATTACCGCGCCGACATATTGTTCCGGCACTTCAATCATCAGAAGCTCCATCGGCTCCAGCAAATTGCCTCCCTCATCCCTCTTGAAAATAACACGGGGGCGGCTGACTGCAAATTCATACCCCTGGCGTCTCATTGTTTCAATTAGAATTGAAAGATGCAACTCGCCGCGTCCCGAAACCTCAAAAGCATCGGTGCTATCGGTTTCTTTTATACGCATACTGACATTCGTTTCAACTTCACGAAACAGTCTGTCACGTAGATTCCTCGATGTGACAAATTTTCCTTCTCGACCTGCAAACGGGCTGTTATTTACCATGAAAAGCATGGAAATTGTCGGTTCATCAATTCTAACAAACGGCATCGGGTCAATGTACTCAGGGTCACAGGCGGTTTCACCGATGTTCAAATCGGCAATGCCGGTAACCGCTACAATGTCACCGAGTGCAGCACTATCATACTCAACCCGTTTTAGACCTTCGAATTGATACAGCTTACCAATACGTGCGTTGACGGATTTACCGTCAGCGTTACATATAACAATGTTTTGCCCGTTTCGAACAGTCCCGCGTTCTACTCTGCCGATTCCGATACGACCGACATAATCATCGTAATCTATATTTGAAAACAAAAGCTGAAGAGGACCATCGAGGTCACCGGATGGCGCAGGAACATATTTGAGAATCGCCTCAAACAATGACTGCATATCTCCATCTCTGGCATTCGGATCCAATGATGCATATCCGTCCCGTCCGGAAGCATATATGACCGGGAATTCAAGCTGATTCTCGTCAGCACCGAGTTCAATAAACAAATCAAGCAATTCG
>DHOG01000084.1:31713-32479 GCA_002410715.1 Ruminococcaceae bacterium UBA5396
TCAATAAACAAATCAAGCAATTCGTCTATTACTTCATCCGGACGCGCACCGTCCCGGTCAATCTTATTTATGACAACAATAGGACGTTTGCCCAGTTCAAGTGCTTTCCTCAGCACAAATCTTGTCTGCGGCATACACCCTTCAAACGCATCTACCAATAGCAGTACACCGTCAACCATCATCAGTATGCGTTCAACCTCACCGCCGAAATCGGCGTGACCGGGTGTATCCACAATGTTAATCCTTGTATCGTCATACATAACGGCAGTATTCTTAGCCAATATTGTAATCCCGCGTTCCCGTTCCAGGTCATTGGAGTCCATAACCCGCTCGGCAACCTGCTCATTTACTCGAAATATACCGCTTTGACGTAAAAGTTGATCAACTAATGTTGTCTTTCCGTGGTCTACATGCGCAATTATTGCAATATTGCGAACATTATCTCTTTGTCCCATTTAGGTGTTGATTCCTTGCCTTTCCGTGTGTGATTCTTTACAACCCCGATATTATAACACTTTTCAACCCTTCCAACAAGCGCTCTGATCATTATCTTACAGAATCACTTTTTTATATTCTATCATAAAAAACCTAAAAAATATGTGTATCATGCAAATTTCAGTATAAAATTCGAAATTGTAACAATTTGCAATAAACAACAATACTTTCATTGGTTTATGATAAATAACGGAGAAAAACACCCTTTGTCTTCATAGACAAAAGAGTGTTCTTTCATGGTGCGAGCAATGGGACTTGAACCCATACGTCA
>DHOG01000004.1 GCA_002410715.1 Ruminococcaceae bacterium UBA5396
CCCTCCCAGAGGGAGCTGTCGCCCACGGGCGGCTGAGGGAGATGTTTTTGTAGGCTTTCACCCGCAAAAAAAGCCGCCGCAATAAAGCGACAGCTTTTTCTTTCCGCGGAATAAGTACTCAGTCGATCTCCACGGATACCCTGGACTCCCGACGGGTTGCGGCAGCACGCATCACAGTGCGGATCGCTTTGGCAATTCGACCCTGCTTGCCGATTACGCGTCCCATGTCATCGGGCGCAACATGAAGGTGGAACACAATGGTGCCGTCCTCGGCCGGCTCGTCCTGTTTCACAACAACTGCGTCGGGATCCTCAACGAGACCTTTTGCGATTGATACCAAAAGTTCATTCATAGCCAATAACCCCCTTCTTTGCATAAGAAATATGTGTAAATCCGTGCCACCGGAACTTATACATACCACTCAAAGCGTCCGGTAACCCGGGCGCGCCTTGTCTATTACTCAAGCCCTGCCTTTTTCAGAAGCGCTTTTACCGTATCAGTCGGTTGAGCGCCGTTTGCAATCCATTTCTTAGCCTTCTCTGAATCAACCTTGATTTCGACTGGATCAACAAGGGGATTGTAATAGCCGATCTCCTCAATAAAACGTCCGTCTCTGGGAAAACGGGAGTCCGCTACAACAATACGATAAAAAGGGCTTTTCTTCGCACCCATTCTGCGAAGTCTGATTTTTACTGCCATTTGCTTACCTCCAAAATATCTACTTTATCTTCAACCAGCAAGGATGTTTCCCCTATTGGCAGAATACAATGATTAAATTTAGAAACCGCGCCGACCGCCCATTGGCATCTGCGGCATCCTGGGCATACCGCGCATACCCTTTTTGCCCATGTTCTTCATCTGCTTCATCATTTTACGCATGGAATCATACTGCTTAATCAGGCGATTGACATCCTCCACCTTCATTCCGCAACCGGCCGCAATACGCCGTTTTCTGGACGGGTTGATGAGGTCAGGCTTTGACCTTTCGGCAAGCGTCATGGAAAGGATGATGGCTTCAACCCGCCCAATCTGCTTTTCATCAATATCGACATTCTTAATCTGGTTGCCCAAACCGGGTATCATAGAGAGTAACCCCTTGAGATCCCCCATTTTACTGATTTGCCGAAACTGATCCAGCATATCGTTAAAGTCAAACTTGTTTTCCTTCATCTTGCGGGCAAGCTCTTCCGCCTGCTTGGCGTCTAACTGCTGCTCTGCCTTCTCAATAAAAGACAGGACATCGCCCATTCCGAGAATACGGGAAGCCATCCGATCGGGATGAAACACCTCAAGCTCGTCCAGCTTCTCGCCGACACCTGCAAACTTAATCGGCTTGCCCGTAACCGCACGAACCGACAGTGCAGCACCGCCACGTGTATCGCCGTCAAGCTTTGTAAGCATAACGCCGTCAATGCCAAGCGCGTCATTAAACGCCGCAGCAGCGTTGACCGCATCCTGTCCGGTCATGGCGTCCACCACAAACAGTATCTCGTGGGGTTTGACGGCACCTTTTATCTCCTTCAACTCATTCATCAGCTGCTCATCAATATGCAGGCGGCCGGCAGTATCGAGAATGACATAATCGTTGCCGTGATCACGGGCATGTGCCACCGCGTTGCGCGCGATTTCAACAGGCTTTGCAGTCCCCATCTGAAAGACCGGCACGCCGGCTTTTTCGCCCACCACCTCAAGCTGCTTGATTGCAGCGGGACGGTATACGTCACATGCCACAAGCAGCGGACGGTGCCCCTGAGATTTTAGCATTTTCCCCAACTTGCCCGAATGGGTGGTCTTACCCGCACCCTGAAGTCCGCACATCATTACAATACACGGCGGGCGATTGGCAGAAGCGAGGCGGGCCGCCTGTCCGCCCATAAGCGCAGATAACTCCTCATTTACAATCTTGATTACCATTTGGGCAGGCGTCAAGCTCTCCATAACCTGTGAACCGACTGCCCTAGCTGTAACCGTAGCGGTGAAATCCTTTGCAACCTTGTAATTTACGTCCGCCTCCAAAAGTGCAAGGCGTACCTCACGCATTGCTTCCTTAACATCGGCTTCACTCAATTTTCCTTTGGAGCGCAGCCGTTTAAAGGCGGCGGTAAGTTTATCGGAAAGACCTTCAAATGCCACGTTTATTCTCCTTTGGTCATGTATGTTCTCCCGTTACGAAGTACGTCAAGGTTGAAAGGCAAGTGTTAACCCCCTGCCCTACAGCATCAAATTTCGCACAAGCGGCGTGATACTTCCAGAATGCGGGAGGCTCTTTCATCAATATCATGTGAAAACCCGCTGCGCTTGTTATATTCCTGAATATCCCGCGCCGCAACACGGATGGATTCAAAGCCGTTCTTCATCTCATAAAACCGGCGGGCAAGTCCCAAACGTTCTTCCATTTCAAGAAGCTGGGATTCGGCACGCTTGATGGAATCCCGGACTCCCTGCCGGGTAATCCCCTCATTTTCGGCAATCTCGGCGAGTGAAAGGTCATCGTTATAATAATAATCAATCATGTTACGCTGTTTTTCTGTCAGCATATCACCATAAAAATCAAAAAGCAACGATATTTCCATGTTCTTTGCCATCTTTCACCCTCCCGTGCCGATTTCGCATCTGTAAAGCGATTTCCTTTACAGGGGATTATACACCCTAACCGATCATTTGTCAATATGAAAATACTCTTCCATACCGCTTTAATTTCGTTTTTCTACATACTCACGAATTCGGTTAAAGGTATCCGGGCTGATGATATGTTCAATCCGGCAAGCATCCTCAGCAGCAATATCCGAAGAAATCCCCAAAGTCAGAACCAAAAATTCTGTAATCACTCTGTGTCTTTCGTATATCTCTGCGGCTCTGCGCTCACCGGCGGGGGTCAGGAGAATATTTCCGCTGGACTCGATGCTGACCAGTCCGGCAGATTTCAAAATACCGAGTGCCCTGCTTACACTGGGTTTGCTGTATTTTAATTGGTTTGCCACGTCCACAGCACGTACATAACCGCTTTTCTTCCGAAGCAGAAGGATGGTTTCCAGATAATTTTCACCGGACTCATGTATTTTCATAATAAATTGACCACCCTTTCCCTTACGTTATCAACTCAAATCGTATGCTGATTCTATTAGCATACTACCATATATTCCTATAAAGCACAAGAGCAGACAAGTCAAGTCAACCGGCTTACGGAGAAGATTCTCGGGTAGAGCAGAGCCCTGTCCCTACAACATATATGCAATGTATAGCGCTCTTTTAAAACACAGAGTGTAAGGGCAAGGGCTCTGCTCTTGCCAAGTATGGAAAGGTAGGGGCGAACTGCGTTCGCCCGCTCTCAATGAATATGGTCGGGCATAATGCAATATTTATCAACCATAATATTTTCGTAAACGGTATTTAATTTTTGGATTTCAATTTTTGGATTTCATTCGGTCGGATATGGAATCTGCCCCCCCCACCCCCGCATTACGATTCCTGTGTAGCCCCTTGGGGAAAAGCCTACAACAATATGAACGGAATTCTAACATAAAGCAACCGAAATATACTCCAAATTAGCTATTGACAACCCGAGTAAGCAGTGGTAAACTGTAACTGGAAATCAACATAAAAAATCATTGCTGGAGAAGGGAGTGAGCGTATGAAATCTTTGCGCGAGATACATTGCGGAAATACCGCTACCGTAATCCGCCTCAATGGTGAAGGTGCACTGAAACGCCGCATCATGGATATGGGCATCACCAAAGGCACAAGCATCACCGTGCGCAAGGTTGCCCCGCTTGGTGATCCCCTCGAGATTACCGTGAGAGGCTACGAGCTCACCATTCGCAAGGCCGATGCTGAAAATATTATAGTGGAATAAACGGATGAACCGCACAAATCATCCTTTTTTTAGGAGCTATGGTTAGCATAAGCTAACCATAGCTCCCCCGGCGGCGCACTTGGCTTAATAAATGGTTCGGAAAGGCATGGTAGTCTTGATGAAAACAATAAAAATCGCCCTAATCGGAAACCCCAACAGCGGAAAAACCACTCTCTTTAACGACTTAACCGGCAGCAACCAGTATGTGGGGAACTGGCCGGGCGTAACGGTTGAAAAAAAGGAAGGCAAACTTCGTACGGCGGACAAAACCGGTCATGGTGGCAAAGCCTCTGCCGAAGTAATTATCGTTGATTTGCCCGGTATTTATTCGCTTTCGCCCTACTCGCTGGAGGAGGTTATTACAAGAGATTTTCTTGTAACCCAGCGGCCTGACGTAATCCTGAACATTGTTGACGCATCCAATCTTGAGCGAAACCTCTATCTGACATCACAGCTTATGGAGGTGGGAATCCCGATTGTGGTTGCGCTGAATATGATGGATGTTGTCAGGAAAAACGGTGATATCCTCGACCCCGACAAGCTGTCGGCGCTCCTTGGATGTCCTGTTGTTGAAACCTCTGCCGTAAAAGGGGACGGCTCGTTTGAAGCTGCCCGGTGTGCGGTTAATCAGGCCGCCTTCACCCCCCCGGCTCCCATGGAATTTGAAAAAACGGTTGAAGCCGCACTTAAAGAAATCGCCTCAATTCCGGAAGTAAGGAAAGCGGGAGAACTAAAACGCTTTTATGCCATCAAGCTGTTTGAACGGGATAAAAAGATGACCGACAGCTTGGGAATCAAACCTGCAAGCATCGAGAAAATTGAACATATCACCGGTGTTTGTGAAGCCGAGCTTGAGGATGACAGCGAAAGCATTATTACCAACCAGCGATATGAGCGTGTAACCAAGATTGCGGGACAGAGTCTGCAAAAGAAACGGGGTGGGCTTACTGTTTCGGATAAAATCGATCAGGTTGTTACCAACAGATGGTTGGCAATCCCTATTTTTGCAGCCATCATGTTTGTGGTCTATTATATATCGGTCAGCTCCCTCGGAACCATCATCACCGACTGGGCAAATGAAACCCTTTTCGGAACATGGATTTCGGGAGGTGCCTCAAGCTTGCTGGAGGCCGCGGGTGCTGCCGAATGGCTGCAAAGCCTGATTGTTGGCGGCCTGATTGGAGGCGTGGGTGCTGTGCTGGGCTTTCTGCCCCAGATGCTGATCCTGTTTTTCTTTCTTTCTTTTCTTGAAGACTGCGGATATATGGCAAGGGTCGCCTTTATCATGGATCGCATTTTCCGAAAGTTCGGACTATCGGGAAAATCATTTATTCCCATGCTGATTGCATCGGGGTGCGGCGTTCCGGGTATTATGGCAAGCCGCACCATCGAAAATGAAAAGGACCGAAGAATGACAATCATGGTCACCACCTTTATTCCCTGCGGCGCAAAGCTTCCCATTATTGCCATGATCGCAGGTGCCTTGTTTCCGGATCACTCATGGTGGGTTGCCCCCTCGATGTATTTTTTCGGTGTATTAATGGTAATCTTTTCGGGATTAATCCTAAAGAAAACCAGATTGTTCACAGGGGATCTCGCCCCCTTTGTCATGGAGCTTCCCCGGTATCATATGCCGGCTCCCAGAAACCTGTTTTTACATATCTGGGAGAGGGGCAGGGCTTTTGTAGTCAAGGCAGGTACCGTAATATTTGTGGCAAGCGGAATGATATGGTTTTTAAGCAACTTTGGGTGGAACCTGAAATTAACCACACAAGATCAAAGCATGCTCGCCGGAATCGGACGCTTTATTGCTCCGGTATTCGCTCCGGTCGGCTTCGGAGACTGGCGGGCCGCTGTTGCATCGGTTACCGGAATTGCCGCCAAGGAAAATGTGGTAAGCACCCTCAGCGTTCTGCTTGGAATAGCGGATACCGGCGGTGAAGATCCGGCATTTTTGGCAACCGTGGCGGGTATGTTCACTGCAGTAAGCGCATATTCTTTTATGGTATTCAACATGCTGTGTGCCCCCTGTGCGGCTGCAATCGGCGCGACCTACAGAGAAATGGGAAGCTTGAAGTGGACATTGATTGCCGTCGGCTATCAGACAATGCTTGCATATACAATGGCTTTTCTAATTTACCAATTAGGCAGTGTATTGTTCCTGGGCCAGGGGGTTACAATCGCAACCATAGCCGCAATTGCAGTTGTGATGGTTCTGCTGTGGCTGCTACTGAGGCCTGACCGCCATGCAAAGGTAAAAAATACTGCTAAAGCATAAAGCAGAAAGGGTGGTTTTACATGTTTGAATGGATTGTTCAGAATATCGCAACCATTGTTATTTCAATCATACTGATCGGACTTATGGTGCTTGCAATCAGACGTATCAGAAAAAACGCAAAAAAGGGTGGCTGCGGCGGAGGTTGTGCAGGATGCACGGGATGCGCATTCTCACAACACCAGAATGATGAATCCAATGATATAACAGATTGAAAATTTATAAAAATGGCAAACCGTTGAATATATACGGCTTGCCACTTTTTTTGTCACAAATCAATCTGCAATAGGGTTAAGGCGAACCCCCTCCCTCCGGCATTCCGAACAATTTCCGACACCGTAGGGGCGGAGTCAATAGCCGCCCGTTTAATATGCATCTCCCATGCGGACAGCACAAACATGACGATTATGCGCACACCCTCGGCTCCCTCCCAGAGGGAGCTGTCGCCCGCAGGCGACTGAGGGAGATGTTTGATTGTCCTTAATACATATTTATGCCAAACCATTTCCACGCAATTATCGTCATGAATCGGGCGGATATGGAATCCACCCCTACTCCCTCCGTCAGGCTTCGCCTGCCACCTCCCTCACCGAGGGAGGCTTTTCTCGGCTCC
>DHOG01000096.1:0-893 GCA_002410715.1 Ruminococcaceae bacterium UBA5396
CATAGCCAGTGGATTCTGTACATATAAAAACTGCGCGCTCTGGGGCGCGCAGTTTTTGTATCACAGCAGCTTTTGCAGCCGCCATCACGATCCGCTTTTTTCTTCTTTTTCTGCCTCTTTTTCGTATATTTTCATCGTGATCTTGTTGCGGCCACCGCGTTTGGATTCGTACAACGCATCGTCCGCCATCCGCAGCGCAATATCGTTATCCACCGCTTCGGACGGCACCATCACACACACGCCTGCGCTCACCGTCACATAGGGCGAAACCGTCTTTTTCGCATGGGGGATGTGCAGGTCCTCCACATGCTGCCGCGCATTGTTCACCAACGCATACGCGTCCTGCTCGCTCGCGTCAAACACCACCAAGAACTCCTCGCCGCCAAAACGGCTTACAATGTCGTACTGGCGCCGAAAGCTGTCCCGCAGGCTGCCCGCGATCATCTGCAGGCATTTGTCCCCTTCCAAATGCCCAAACTTGTCATTGTACGCTTTAAAAAAATCTATATCGAAAATGGCCGTCGCAATACGTGCCTTTTTTAGCAGCGATGAATTCCATATCTCTTCATAATCCCGCGAGAATGCCCGCCTGTTCAACACACCCGTCATCTGGTCTGTATTGGCGGCAATCTCCAACTTTTCGTTTGCTTCCGCCAGTTTTTCGTTTGCCCCCACAAGCTCGGCGTTGGACTTCTCCAGCTCCATGCTGCGCATAAAATTGTCCACATAGATGTTGTATATAAAAACCGATATGCACATGGTGATCCCTGTGATGATGATCAGGTTTGTCCATGTGTCCGTCAGCATAATGGAATCCCACGCGCTGGATATCCCCCTTGTCACATACATCGCCACCAGCAGGTACGCAAAGCAAACCAGCGTGCTTGTGATGC
>DHOG01000096.1:1040-1367 GCA_002410715.1 Ruminococcaceae bacterium UBA5396
GCTTGTGATGCTCTGGACAGGGCGTATGACAGGGAACATGCAAAGGATCAGTATGGCAATGATATAGCTGTTCACACCGCCGGTCGCAATGACGTTGAGCGTGCAAAACACCATCTGGATGCCTATATAGATATACAGCAGGCTATTGATCAAAAAACGCTTTGCGCCTTCGGATTGGATCCTTCCCTTTTTTGCCTGCAGCAAAAGCAGCATGTACACCACCCCCACCGAAAGCGTCACCAGTGAAAGCGTCACATACATGCCTATGTTGCCCGCGTCCCCGCCCTCGCTTGGACGCAGTATATTGATGATATTGAGAACGATCTG
>DHOG01000096.1:1549-1727 GCA_002410715.1 Ruminococcaceae bacterium UBA5396
ATAAATGGAGAGCGCAAACATCCTGTTTACATTCGTTTTGATGCGCTGCGCTTTAAACTGTGCCCGCAAGCCCGGCGGCACAGGCCTAAAGAACCTGCCCAATACCCGGCCTGCGCTATTATCCCCATTTTTCAATTTGCCTTACCCCTTTATCTATACTATTCTCCAATAAAAACGT
>DHOG01000096.1:1973-10775 GCA_002410715.1 Ruminococcaceae bacterium UBA5396
CGGGAATAGAAAAGTAGTTTTTCTACTTTTCTATTGGATATTAGTATTATTTGTGCGTCACAATCTACCCTATCTTATGCGCTTCACCAAGCAAAACACCGCATGTTTCGATTCCGCGTTATCAACGCGGGTACATAACGCATTCAATGTGGATCCCGTAAAAGTCAGTATTATAAATAATATACACAAACAGTCCACTTTAAACAACAAAATGCAAATTCAATTTTTGAAACGCGACCGGCGCTTTTTCCCTTTATGGCTTTACCAGCGCACCTGCCCGTCGCCGTCAATCACATATTTGACCGTCGTCAGCTCTTCCAGCCCCATCGGCCCACGCGCATGCAGGCGCTGTGTGGATATGCCAATCTCCGCGCCAAACCCAAACTCAAATCCGTCGGTGTACCGCGTACTGGCATTGACGTACACGGCGGCCGAATCTACCTCTGCCTTAAACCGCTGCGCATTTGTATAGCTGTCCGTGATGATCGCCTCCGAATGGCCGGTGCTGTACTTGTTGATGTGCGCCACCGCCTCGTCAAAGCTGTCCACCACCTTGACCGAGATAATCAGGTCCAGGAATTCCGTATAATAATCCTCGTCCGTCGCCGGCTTTGCACCGTACTGCTCGCATGTGGGGCAGCCCCGCACTTCCACGTCTTTTTCCACCAGGGCGCCAATCACCTTGGGCAGGAACTTGTCCGCCACATCCTTGTGCACCAGCAGGCTTTCCGCCGCGTTGCACACCGACGGGCGCGATACCTTGGCGTTGACCGTAATCTCTTTTGCCATTTGCAGGTCGGCATATTGATCCACGTAAATATGGCAATTGCCCGTGCCTGTCTCAATGACCGGCACCGTTGCATTTTCCACAACCGACTTGATCAGCCCCGCACCCCCGCGCGGAATCAGCACGTCAATATATTCGTTCAGTTTCATCATGTGGGCGGCGGCCTCGCGCGATGTTTCGCGTATCAGCCCCACTGCGCCTTTGGGCAGGCCGACAGCCTCGCCGCGCTTCACCATGATTTCCGATATCGCGATGTTGGAGTGTATCGCCTCGCTGCTGCCCTTAAGCACCACGGCGTTGCCCGCTTTCAGGCAAAGGCCCACCGCGTCCGCCGTCACATTGGGGCGCGCCTCATAAATGATGCCGATCACCCCCAGCGGCACACGCTGCTTGGATATCAGCAGGCCGTTGGGGCGCTTTTTCGCGCCAATCACCTCGCCGATCGGGTCGTCCAGCCGCGCGATATCCCGCAGCCCCTGCGCCATCGCCTCTATGCGCTTTTCATTCAGCGCCAGCCTGTCAATCAGCGATTCCGTCTTTCCCTTTTTCTTCGATTCTTCCACATCCACCGCATTGCGCGCAATGATGTATGCCGCCTCGTCTGTCAATCCCTGCGCCATCGCTTCCAGTATATCGTTTTTTTGCGCAGTGGAAATCTTCATCAGCTCCAGCTTCGCCTGCTTTGCCTGCCTTGCAATATCGTCAACACTTTTCATGGCCTTGCTCCCTCCTGGTTTTCGCAATGAATGGTATTAGATTGCGCTGCTGTCCATTACAATATACCGCACGCGGCGGATGTCCTTGACCACGTATTCGGGGTCGCGCGCATCCAGCAACCCTTCCAGCGAGTTTGCCCACGTGATGGGCGTGTACACAATGCAGCAGTCGATGCCGCTCTTTTTGGCGACGTCAATGTCCACCTCCGCATCCCCCACATACAGCGTACGCGCTTTTGGCGTACGGGTCTGCTTCATGATCGCGTCAAAATACTTCTGCTTGTCCTGCGTGTCGGGCCGCGCACCCACCACCATGTCAAAATCAATATCGTTGTGCGCCACAATCTGTTGCGCAAGCGCCGCCATCGAGTTGGTGACCATGGCTGTTTTAATATCGTTGTCGGCCAATATCCGCAACAGTTCCTCGGCGCACGGGTCAAACTTCAGCCCGCATATGATGTCTTCCGCCATCAAGTTATAAAACTCGTCCAGCTTGACAAACATCTCATCGATCACCGGCGGTTCTACTCCCTCAATTTGCAACGATTCCAGTATCGTTTTGCCGCGGTGCTTGTATATGATGTCGTTTTCCATCTCCGGAAAGTACAGTTCAAAATACCGCTCAAACATTTCTTCGTGCGCACTGCCGGAATCCAGCAGCGTGCCGTCCATATCAAAAATTACCAGATCGTAATTCGCCATTTTGTCTCCCATTTTTGCAAAAAAATTATATACACCATCAGTATAGCATCGGCTGTTCGCGCATGTAAAGGCCGAGCGCTACCTTTCCCCAATTATTGAGGCGACAGAAGGCGGCGCACAATTCAAATGTATGGAGTTTTTCCAAATTCATAACACAACAGGCTCTAAGCAGAACACCTGCAAAAGTTTCAGCGGTTTTCCGCCCTGCAATCACTGCATCTGCCTTTGTGTTGGTCGATGATCCCGCCGCAATGCGCACAGGTAAACCGCGCCCGCTGCGCATCCAGGAAAGCATCCATGTTCTCACGTGCGTCCCTGCCGTTTTGCACCAGGTCCACGCCATAATCCTGCGTATACCGTTTATTCAGGCTTTTGATCCGCGCACAGGGAAACTTCGCGCACTGGAAGCACCAGTCAAGCCCTTGCCCAAAGGCGCAATCTTTTTTCGCGCAGTTGATGCAGCTTTTGCGCTTATGCCGCTCCGCAGGCGCGCGGCAGCCGAGGCATGCTTTTTTGGCATCCAGGTGTGCGCTGCACGCCATACAGTTGACGCCACACGGCGCAACCATGCCTGCATCCACCCGTTCAGGCATCTTCATTTTCGGCCTCATCCCCGCGATGACGCACATAAAACTCTACAAATCCTTCAATTGAGAAATCCTCTACACCGTTAATGTCGTCATGCACCCTGCGGAAAAAACAGGATGGGATTTCCCCCTTTTTGAGATTCGATTTTACGCACGGGTCGCACCCTTTGTCGTGATTCGACGGGTGCAGGGCGCACCCCGTGTCATCGCACATGCAAAAATGCTCACGCATACAGCACCCCTTCTCAGTCGTCCAACGGCAGCAACCTTGGCGCTACCGCATGCCATTTGCCCTCATCCTTGGATCCCGCGCGTCCGCATGGCGTATCGCTCCGCGGCATAAGCGGCAAAAACTGCGTATGCCCGCGCTCCGCCCAGCGCGCCCTGTTCCACGTTGAGACGGTTGTATTGATGTCAAGGGTTGAAAAATAAGAGTGTAATAGTGCTTGATATAAAGGGATTTCCGTGATTTTGAACTCGTATTCAAGTTGGGTTTCAGGTCACGGATTCTTTTATTGTGAGAACATATCTAATGACAGAAAAACACAAGGTTGTGTGGACATTATTACTTTTTGGCTACTGAGTTGACGAAATTACTGTCAAAAAGGTGGCGAGTGGATAGAATTACTGTTAAATTTATGTCGAGTTGACAGAGGTTATATTGTTAGTATAGATCCATGTAGTATGTCGGTTGAAAAAATGAAATGAAAAGATAAATGTATCTTCGATATGTGTTGCTTGATTTTAGTCTGATTATGTGCTATGATTAGACTGAAATTAGACTAAGGAGGAAAGTTAAATGTCCGATAATCTTATATATCTTGATACTTATATTTTACAAAGAGATATGAGAATCCGTATGCCTAAAAGCATTTTGGAAAATTTAAATGCTGAAAAGGGGAAAACCTATTTTGCTATTTACTTTAATAAGGATGATAATAGCTTAGTCCTGAAAACTCAAGAAAATAAGGAGAGAAAATTTAGTGAATAAGAATGATTACAAAAACTTAGAAGGTTTTTTTCGAGAGGGAGAATTTATTCGAGATAATTTCGAATTTGATGATAGTGATTTTAGTGACAAGCAGAGGTTGAGCGACCCTTTATTCAAATCAATAGGATATCCAAGTAAAATCTATTATCAAAATATTCAAAAATATATTACGTCCTATACTGAACCTGGTGGTGTCGTATTAGACAGTTGTGCTGGTAGTGGTTCTACTGGAATTGCAGCCCTACTTGAAAATCGAAGAGCGGTATTAATAGATAATAGCCCAATGGCAACCAACATGGAGTATAACCTTATTAATTATGTTGATATTTCTGCATTGGAAAAAGAATATAAAAAACTAATATCTGAATTGGAAGACGATATCAATGATATATATAAAACACAAATGTCTGATGGTACATTTGGATATGCAGATGTAATCATTGCAAGCAATGTGTACTCTTGCCCAGATTGTACATCTGAAATTGTTTTGTATAAAAATGAAACGGGAAAACGGTCAGAGTATAAGTGTCCGAACTGTGGTTGTATCATTAATATAGCCAATAATGATATAAAAGCCTTACAAATTGATAAACGACGACCTGTTGAAGTTACAATTTATCCATTTGGAAAACGGACTAATAAAGAAGTACGTGATATTACAACATCAGATATTCATCTATGGGATCAACAATTGAAGTTATATTCTGATAGTTATGGCGATTTATGGTCGCCGAATGAGAAGATTGTGTATAATAGGGCTTACCCAAGAGTTGGTGGATGGCCCGGTTTCCCTATTGATTCATCGGTGAGCGATTTATTTCCGGAGAAGAATTTATTGGCTTTAAAGATACTGAACAACTATATCGAAACCAAAATAAAGAATGAACCCGTTCGAGATTTTCTCAAATTTATCTTCTTAGAAACGTTGTTCAGAACAAGCAGTCGTCTGTTTACCGCATCGGGTATAAAAAATGTATATCATATACCTCCACTAGGTAAGGAACAGAATGTGATGACAGTTTTTAAACGCAAGTTTAAAGCAATATCAGAAGCAAAAGAGTTTATACAATCGAAGCTCGGAAGAGAACAAACTGAAAATGATATAAGAATTATTCGCACAGACGCAAAGGCGTTGCCTTTACCAGATAATTCAGTTGACTATGCATTTATAGATCCTCCATATGGTGGTATGGTTCCCTATGCTGAATTAAACCTATTTTATAGCGCGTGGTTGCACGAAAAAGAGGATCTTGAAAATGAAATCATTATACCTATGGATTATGAAAAGAAAGAAGGGTATGTTGAACTTTGGGGGACTTACATTGAAAAAGCATTTGGAGAAGTGTTTAGGGTGTTGAAACCTGGTGCATTCTTTACTGTTGCTTTTCATAGTAAATTCAATAACATTTGGAATGAACTTAAGAATATAATGCAAAATAATCTTGGGTTTGAATTTGTTAATATTGTAGAAAATGAACGTAGTACTACCTTTCATACAAATCACATCAATGATACTAATCCTGTTACTGCTTTTATCACATACAGGAAGGCAACCAATGGTAAAAAAGCCATAGTAAAGAAAACAACGAGGATGAGTCCTTTCGATGTATTTGATAAAGAAATATTGAAGGAGGCATGTACATTTAGAGCTATTCAATCGCAAATAATTAAAGATGTAAATACCTATGATTTGGAAGGCGTCCCATCTGACAAAGAAATCAATCAATGGCTTGAAGAAATTTGTGATAAAGTAGGAGAAAAGTATATCCTAAAATAAAACGAAACGGCACGATGGCTATCAATCGTGCCGTTTATCTTTTATATTGTATACAAATATTTGTCAGTCAAAAAGTCAGCTCCAAATAATGTTCTTAATTCAACAGTTTGTTCTAACGGTGGTAGAATACCATTCTCTTGGAACTGCCTTACCGAAGCAATGTTGTCGTTACTCGAATAGCTTGCAGTTGTAAATAAAACATCTACAGTAGGTAAGTGTTTTATATTGAAATCAGATCTTCCACTAAACTCAATAACACTGAACGCTTCGAGGACGTTGAGGATAAATGGGAGTCGGCGTTTTGCTCCTTCAATCGATGGGATAGATATACCGTTAATATCAAAGTACTCTTGAATATATGGTGCAGTGAAAAAATCTTCATATACTTTACCTTTATTCAACATTGAAACATTCTTATGCTCGTGGAACAAGTATACAAACATATGTTGAACAGCATCCATTCGGAAAAAGATTTTTTTCAAAATCTCCTTTTCTTTATCAGGAAGTGATTTGATGAAATCATTAAAGTACTCCTCATTATGATTCATTCTCCAGCTATTTTCTGTTTTACCACCCTCTGAAAAGTCATAAAAAGTAGGGTCAGACACATATGTGGAAAGAATACGATGTAACTCCTTACCATCTACAGTCAAATTTTTAAATGTATCATCAATAGCTTCTTCATTAGGGTTTCTATCGTCAAATAGAAATCCCAATTCCATACAAGCCCATATTTTATATCGGGTCTGTCTGCCAAGTTTAGAGAGCCCATCTTTCGACATATATAAATCTGGATTGACTAATGGGGAATACCTTCCATCACCAAGAGTTTTGATGATATAAAAAATATGTCCAAGATGAGTGCCTTGCGGATAATGGTAGCTTGCTTTCGTTGCCTCTCCAATTTTCTCTAAAAATTTATTCCAAGTACCATAGGCATTTCGGTAATTATAAAGTTTATAAGCGCTGACGGTTTCATCGTTCATGTCTTCTGGTTTCGGCTTACGATGCAGTGCTTCTTTAACAATATAATAATTTTCCTCTAATTGATCAGGTGTTATTTCAGCTTGTGCAGCTTCGTTAGCCTTGAATAATTCTTCTACTGATTCATCGAAGTGGACATCGCAACCGATAGGCCAATCTAAAAACTCCTTGACACCAAAGGAGGAACGACTATTCGAATTTTCGGTTCCGGTATTAGCTCTGCCAGTAATATACTGCTTAATATTCTCAGCCCTTTTAAAATTACCAATAAAGTCTAAAACAATTACATGAGATTTGTTTGGACTAAGCCTTAGTCCTCGTCCAAGTTGCTGAATAAAGATAGTTTTTGATTCAGTAGGTCTTAAAAATAAGAGAGCTTCAACATCAGGGAAATCAACTCCCTCATTAAATAAATCAACTGTAAAAACTATTTGTAGGGCATTGTCTCTAAAATCTTGAATTATGGCTTTCTTCTCATCTAAGCTTAAAATAGTAGTATCACTATGAACCGCAGCTGCAGCAATGCCTTTATTCTTGAAAAATGCGGCCGTATCAATAGCATGTTGAATATTTACACAAAATCCAATTGCTTTTTTATCAGGAGCATATTCCATAAACTTTGAGTAGATTGCTTCATTTCTTTCCGGAATGTTTAGTTTTCTACCTAAGTCTGCTAAGTCATAACGTATTCCATTATGTCTGATATTTGAGTAATCAATATCATCTTTTAGACCGTAGTACTTAAACCCAGAAAGATAGCCGGATTCAATAGCTTCTCTTTGCGGTAGTTCATAGTAAATATTATAATCAAAAATTTCCAATATATCAGCTCTGTCTTGGCGTTCAGGAGTAGCAGTTAAGCCAAGCATATATTTTGGTCGAAAATAATCTGTAATTTTCCTATATGTTGTACAAGCAGAGTGATGAACCTCGTCAATAATTATATATTCGAATGAATCGGGTTGAAATTGATCGATATTACCATCACGATAAAGAGTATCTTTTGATGCAAATATCACCTGAGATGTCGTATCTTTTTCTCCAGCATTAAAAAATCCCTTTGTTGATTCAGGCCAGACTGCAGAAAATTTTTCATATGCTTCAGTTAAGATATCATTCCTGTGTACAATAAAAAGAGTTTTAAGATTTAACTTTTTTGCATCTAAAGCAGCCAAGATTGTTTTGCCCATACCTGTTGGCAGAATTACTACACCTTTATTAATGTCATTGCTGCGATAATATTCACAGGCAGAAAGGCTTCTTTCTTGGGGATATGTTGGTACGTAACTATCTTTGTGTAAAAAATATGGATTGATCTGTATATCAGATTTAAAAGAACGTCGTAGTGTATTAATACATACGTCAGGATGATTACGTATCTGATTATAGGAAAACCGAATCAGAACATAACCGTTTAAAATAAGATCATTCTGTTTAGTAATAAGGTCATCAAAATATTCAGGAGTTACCCTTGAGGCACCTTCTGCGTGATATGTATATCCATCAATTTCTATTACATATTTGTACCTATTAGTTGAAATGGTAAAATCTAATTTACGTGTGCGACACTCATGATCCTCAAAAGGTGTTTGTGTATGTAAAAAATCCAAACCGTTTTCTCCAGCGTATGGGTAAAAAATATCTTCCACAAAACGTTGCTCAATCTCATTCATTTTGTGACCATTCTCCCTAATAAAATCTTGTAATGTCATAAATCATCCTCCTTATAAATTATCCAGTAAATCAATATAGTCATCTAAATTATCTAATATATTTGTCATGCCTTGGTTGGATTTGGCAAGCTGCTGCTTAGCATATTCGAATGTTTTTGCATCGATGTCGCAATTTATTGAATATCTGTCTAAATCAATACAGACCTTTAATGTAATTGCGGATCCAGCAAACAGATCCAACACAATGTCATTTTTTCTACTCATTGATTTAACAATGCGTTCTATTATCGCTTCTGGCTTTTGTGTTGGATGACCAACACGCTCTAAAGAGTTACTATTAAGGCGCGATATTTCCCATACATTTGTAGGGTTTTTACCCTTTACTAAATTATCTGGATTGAGTCTCTTATCCTTTTTATAAAGTGCCAAGGTATCATCATCATATTTAATTCTGACCTCATCAAGGTTAAATAAATATTTTTTGGATTTAGCAAACCACATAATTTCCTCATGTCTATTCGAGAAAAATCTTTTTGCTGTTATACCGTTTTTATAATACCAAATTGGGCTGCCCCCAATCTTTGT
>DHOG01000110.1 GCA_002410715.1 Ruminococcaceae bacterium UBA5396
TGCGACAAGGAAGATGCGGCGGCGGCGCTGGGCGACTCCCCAGAACTGAGCTTATGGAAAGATGGGGATTATGAAAAGTAAAGGCTGAAAAGCGGAATAATCCTCACTCTTCAGCCAAAATGCTTTTCATAATATTCTTGTAATAAAGCGGCAGGCCTCGCTGCTGCTTAATCGTTGCGGCCGCAGCATTTCTTGTACTTTTTCCCGCTTCCACATGGACAGGGATCATTGCGACCTGGCTTTTTACCGGCGCCCGGCAACACCCTCAGCACCGGACGTCCAAAATTGTCTGTCATCTCATTGGGAGTATGGCCTTTATTCGACCAGATTCGGACATTGTTCCAAACATCCGTAAGAATCGGCATCAGTCTTTCAACTTGCTCTTTGCCCTGGAACACGATTCCATGCTCTTCAAACACGCCCATGACATCTTTCATCCGTGCTTCCGCCATACAGGTGAGTACGATCTCATCTGCAATTTCCATCGCATCCATACGGTCCTGCGTCAAGTTCTCAAAGATAAACCCTTCAAGCTTTTCCACCTGCGGCGTTTGCTCGTAATAGTCATCATCGGCATATTGCAAAAATTCTTCCTTGGGTGGGATATAACGCTTCTTTCCGCGAATGGCCTCTTTCAGCGCGGCAACGCCGCTAAAGTCGTCCTCTTCAAAATCCGTATGAACCAGATACTCTTCCCAAAAGCAGTAGACCGATTCTTCGTGAATGTGGCGCAGGAGCGTGGAAAACAACTCATCCTCCGTCGCCTTTTCTTCGTTTTGTCCATTGAACAATTCCGCCAGCTCGTCAAGCGGGATAATACCGTATAAATTGACTGCAGCCCGCGCGTAACAATCAAGCAGAACTGAGCGTTCGATCCTGTCTGCGGTACCATTACGGACCATATCGGCAAAAACGGTGCGGATTTCTTCCGGAACCACAAAAATCATGTTGCCGTCATTAAAGAACGCCTGTAAAAAGCCAAAACTTTGCGTTGTCACGAAACTGTCTACAAAAGCAAGATTATCGGCAAGTTGTTTCTGTTTCGCTGCCTTTTTGAAAAATTCCCATTCCTGCCGTTCCAAACAGTTCAGCGCGATTTCAATGTTGTCCGGATTTGGCAGTGAATCGCACAACGCGTGCACAAGTTCAGCTTTTTTCATTTTGCTGTAGCCCGTCACCTGGCTTGCCTTTGCCAGACCTTTCAAGTCCACCGCGGTTTTATGCGGCAGTATCTCACGAAGCGTATATACCGGCTTTTGCGGCAGTGCTTCGCTGAGGCTCGCTTGAACAATGTCTTCTAAAGCTTTTATCAATACAGGATCATTTTCACCAAGTTGCTTCATGTGGTACACATCCTAAGATACATTTTACTCAATAGTACGTCATTTTACAGAATAATTCAATGAATATCGGCGATCTTTGACAAAAGAGCTATCCTCCATAATTACAGCTGAATCAGTGCTCAGTTTTTCCAAATGACTGCAGCCATGACAAAAGGCCAGAGTTCTCAGTCCATGATGGGAATACCGAATTGCTTTTTATCGGGCTGGCCTTTTCCAATGCTTGGCGTTTGGCTTCGCTTTCAGCGCGGGCATAGATTTCTGTGGTTCGAAGATCCGTATGTCCAAGCAAATCACGGATATAAACAAGATTCACGCCACCCTGCAGCAAGTGCATAGCTTTACTGTGGCGCAGACAGTGCGGCGAAAGCGTATCGGGGAGAGCTCCGGGAGACGCCCGCCTTGCCATGTCGGCATACTTCTCAAGAATATACGCTATCCCGGCCCTGGTCATTTTCTGCCCGGAGCGATTGCAGAACAGCGGTTTAGTGCTTTCAACATGCCCGGTATGAGTCAACTCGTTCATATATGATTCCGCAAGTTTTGCCATATCTGTTGAAAGAGGTACAATCCGCACTTTGCCGCCCTTGCCGGACAATCGTATTGTGGCGGGAAACTCCGTTCTGACATCCGAGGAAACGACGTCCGCTATCTCCTGTACTCGTGCTCCGGTATCATACAACAGGCTGAGAAGGACAAGGTCTCTGCGTCCTTGCCTTTTTGAGGTATCCGGCATAGATAAAAGAAGCGCTATGCCATCAATGCTCAGATAATTCATCGCTTTCTGCCGTGCCGCTTTGGACGGAATATCAATAATTTGCCTACACAAAAGCAGGTGCTCAGGATGGTGTGTTTGAAGATACCGAAAAAAGGCGCGCAACGCGGCAAGTCGCTGGTTACGGGTGGAAACGGAACAACTGCGGTTTGTTTCAAGCCACGCAAGAAAATCTTCAATCAGCGGTCGGTCTATTTGCTGAAAGGAAAGCTGCTCCGGCGCAATACCACGATTTTTATTGCAAAAAATCAGAAACAATGAAAAAGTATCCCGGTAAGATAAAACCGTGTTTTCACTGACTCCTTGAACGCCGGGAAGATAGAAGGCAAGATACTTGGAGAGCGCATAGGCAAAATCTGCCGGCCGCTTATTCAATGTTGTTCACCTCCCCAAGTGTCGGAAAGATATCTGCCGAAAGGCGATCCATTGCTTGAATGACTTCCGGATATGCTTCTGCAGTCAGCTTTAGGTACCACGCCGTTGCAGAAACGGAGGTATGTCCGAGATATTTCGACAGCACAGGCAGTTCGGCAGTCAGGTCTACTCCGTCTGCAGCCCACTGGTTGAGCCTATGACAGACAAAGGTGTGGCGAAGATCGTGTATACTGGGACCGCGATCTTTTCCAAGATAGGGTATCCCGGCGTCCCAAAGAAACCCGCGAAATGCCTTTCCAATGCCCGAACGGCTATACGGCTGATTCGCCGTGCGGAAAAAGAAGTAGGCATCTGGACTCTTCCCAGTGAGAACACTCTGTGCGTATGCAGCGCATCGTTTTGTCAGAGACGGAGACATGGGCACAAGTCTTTCGCGGCCGTTCTTTCCATGCCGAATATGAAGAACGCCGTTTTCCAAATCAATATCAGCGACGCGAAGAGCCAAGGTTTCGGAAATCCGCAACCCGCAGCCGTATAGGAGCCTGAGCAGAATCGGCATTACAAGATGCCTGTAGGGTACCGAGGCACAAGGCTTCAATACATCCACCGTCTTGAAGATACGGTGAATTTCTTCTTTCGTAAAAATATATGGCGTATGGGTGGAGTTCTTCGCCGGACGGAAGCCGATGAGGTATGACGGATAACCCTGATCTATTAGAAATCTGGCAAATCGCTGCATCTCCATAATTCTGTTGTATCGAGTCAAATCTGCTTCGTTTGGACGTTTTTGGCACCAGGCCAAAGCCAGGGCTTCACTGATGACAAAAGGCTCCACAGAATATGCCTTGCTGAAGTTATCAAACATATGCAGGAGCTTTTCCTGCTGCGTATAATCGCTGCCAAACGATCTTTTCTGTGCAACAAACTGTTCGCACATCGGAGCAAAGGGGCCGGTAAAGCGGATTCCCATTATTCGTCCACCTCCAACGCGCAGGAGCGAAGCTGATGAAGATCAATGCTCAAATAAGTTTCAGTGGAATGCATGTCGGTATGTCCAAGTGTCCCCGAAATAACAGGCAGAGGTATCTTCTGCTCCAGCATGGCGCTGGCAAGGCTATGACGAAAAGCGTGCATTCCCGCCGGCTTACCAACGGGCCCTTTGATTCCGGCTTTTTGCAGATATTTTTGCACTGTCCTGTACATGGACGGGGTGAGGACGTCATAAGGCGCGCAATGCTTGACAAATACATGATCGCACTCACTTTCAGGCCGTCCGTTTTGCAGATAATCGATGATCGCCCAACCGATTCCATCGGTCAGCGGCAGTTCAACCAGCTTCCCGGTTTTTTGCTGAACAATAGATAAAAGCTTTTTGGACCAGTCAATTTCATCAAACGTCATCCCAATAATGTCGCTAACGCGCAGCCCCAGACCGGCGGCAAGCATAAGAATTGCGTAATCACGCTTGCCCAATGGATTCGACCTGTCCACAGCTGCCAGCAGTGCGTTCACCTCTTCCTTCGTAAAAACTGTTGGAAGCTGTAAATTTCTCGGAATACGCAGCTTGGGGATTATCGGGGAAAGCGGTTCTGCAATAAATCCATTTTCATAGGCAAATTGCAGAAGGTGCTGCAACAGACGCAATTTGCGCACCACTGTTTTTGGCGAAAAACTGCCAAGCGTTTTCGAATACTCGTTGAGACACTCGGAAGTCAGGTTATCAAGATTGGAAATTTTGTTGTTAAAAAGATAGTCTTCAAACTGAAATAATCGGCTGCGAAACGTTCTTACGGAACCCTCTGAATAACCGCATTGAATCAAGTGCAAAAGGAAACCCTCAAAAGCGTCCCGATATTCTGTGCTGAATTTACGGGAATTCAGAGACGACTGCTTGAATACCTGATGATGCCATGCAAAGTCCCAAAGCATATTCATGGCCCGCCGGACATTATGAGCCTTGTCCCTATCACCCAACTCACATCCATACCGAAAGCTGATGAATTCCTGTATGGTTTGAATACAAAATTCAAGTTGAGGGTGGTCGTCCCAGTATTGGATGAAGTTTCTCCATACGGAATTCAAACGGTCAATGGTGCTTTTGCTGTAGTTCATCTCTACAAGCTGCCCCTTAAGCTGAAAGATGGTCGACCTGGGTTCGAACGCCCTTATCTGTTCCTGATTCATTTGCATCTTTTCCCTTCAATTTAGTGTCCGACCCTTTAAGCCGGCAACTTCATCATCGGATATTATGCAAAGTATTTCAACCAGGAGCTCTTGGAAAAGTGTCATTATCAGCCTTTACTTTTCATAATCTC
>DHOG01000062.1 GCA_002410715.1 Ruminococcaceae bacterium UBA5396
AAAAAAGCACCTCCTTTGGTAAAATGATGAAGGTTTGGCCAACCGCATCAAAACAAAGGAGGAAGTCCAAATGGACAATAGTAGTTTATCACATACAAAGTGGAATTGTAAGTACCATATAGTATTTGCACCCAAATACAGGAGACAGGTGATATATGGGAAGATAAAAGTAGACATAGGGGTGATAATCAGAAAACTATGTGAATACAAGGGAGTAGAAATCATAGAAGCAGAAGCATGTTCAGATCATATTCACATGTTAGTAAGTATACCGCCAAAGTTAAGTGTATCACAATTTATGGGATACTTAAAGGGAAAAAGCTCTTTACAAATATTCGATAGACACGCAAATCTAAAGTACAAATATGGCAATCGTCAATTTTGGTGTAGAGGATATTACGTAGATACGGTAGGACGCAATAAAAAAGCAATACAGGATTACATCAAAAACCAATTACAAGACGATATTGCAGGAGACCAAATGAGTCTCAAAGAGTTTATAGACCCGTTTACGGGAGAGCAAGTAAACAAAGGCAAAAAGTAAGCCTCCCCTTTAGGGGCAGCCTGTAAAATTTATGCGGTTGGCGGAACCATTCAGCGAGTCTTGAGACTCAGCCAGTATTATGCCCTTATAGGGCATGTGCATGCCACCCGTTTGACGGGTGGTCATGACTGTAGGCTTTAGCCTGTTTTGACGCATCTTGTCCGTATCAAAAGATATGTCGGAGGGAGCCGAGAAAAGCCTCCCTCGGTGAGGGAGGTGGCAGGCGGGAGCCTGACGGAGGGAGTAAGTGCGGAATGCCGACCACCGTTAATTGCGTTATAAACCGTCTTAGATAAGAATATAATGAAGCGATGCGTATATATAGAAACTTATGATTTTTATGGGAGTCCTCCTAAAGATACATCATGAAAGGTATGGTAATCTATGATAATCTATGTAGTAAAATCAGGCGATTCCCTGTATACCATTTCGGAAAAATTCGGAATGACTACAGGGAAAATTACCGCGGTGAACGGGCTCGGAACACATCCATATTTGGTAGCAGGTCAGGCCCTGCTAATTCCGTCACATATAACAGAACAAGGAAACGATCATATTATTCTGCTGCCAAAAGAAACATACCATGCTCCAATTTCGGTATATGCAGAGGCTGTGCTCAGTACATTCAGCGCAGAAAATCTTGTCAGAGAAGCAGGCGGATGCCTGACCGGGTTAGCCCCTATCGGGTTTGAGGTTAAAGCCGACTGTAACCTGGTGCCCGTGGGAGATGAAGAAGTTATTTCAAAGATTCGGGAGGAAAACATAGTTTTTTTACATATAATGTGCAAGGATACGTCGGTTTTAAGCGATGTCCTGACCGATGAGGATAAGCAGTGGGCATTGATTCAAAACATATTGAAGTTTATAATGGAAAGAGGATTAAGGGGGCTTAAGATAGACAGCAGTATCACCTGCTTTGCTCCTCCGGTTGTGGTTCGGTTTGCAAGAAACATCATGAAGGTACTGCAACCATTGAAAATTCCGGTTATAGCTGAGCTTGAACCTGTCTTTTGGCATGGCACATACAGTCTTGCCACCATCGGAAATGTGGTGGATATGATAATTATAAAAGCCTACGATTTGAAGCATCACCCTACACCCAACGCCTTGGCACCTCTTGATTTTTCGGAGGAAATCATAAGCGATGCGGCAAGCATGATTCCGACCCATAAATTATTACTAGGTTTGCCTGTATACGGGAGATGCTGGCAAATACCTGACGGCAAACATGCAGCCATCATCAGCATAAACGCCGCATTGGCAGCCGCCGCACGAAACAATGCTGTTGTTAAATTTGACAATACGCTTCAGTCGGCATATCTGAACATTCCTGATCAGCAAACCATCTGGTTTGAGGATATCAGGAGCATATACAGCAAGTTACAGCTGATTCCGAAATACAAGCTTAGAGGGGTAAGCTTGGATCTATATGAATATGATGCGCCGGCGATGTGGAAGCTGCTTGGTGGTATGTTTGACATAGAAAAAATGTAGTGGTTTATTGTCTCAGCTATTCATAAGGATTTTGATGGCTTCGACAGCGGTTATGGCGGCACTTGAAGTGTCATGAACGGGTGTGTTGGGCAACCCGGCTGCTTCCCGCTCCTGATTCCAGATAACATGAAGAATGCAACCGGCACGCAGTCCCCGTGCAGCCGCTACGATAAAGAGGGCTGCGCTTTCCATTTCTGATGCAAAACAGCCGCCGCGCAGCCATGCCTGCCACTGGTTTTGCAATTGAAATGAGACAGGGGATTCTTCCGGACTGTGTTGCCCGTAAAATGAATCCTTGCATTGAACCACCCCAACATGAACAGCTTTTTCCGTATGGCGGGCTGCTTGGGATAAAGCCGTAGTAACGCAATAATCCGAGACAGCAGGAAAGGCGATTGGCAGGTATTCCTGTGAGGTTCCCTCCTGGCGAATGGCTGCGTTGGCGATAACCAAATCGCCCGGACATACCGACTGTGCCATGCCTCCGCAGGTTCCGACACGAATCATGGTGTGTACACCGCATGCGCTTAGCTCTTCGGCACAGATTGCGGTAGATGGTCCGCCAATCCCATGAGAGGTAACCAGTACGCGTTTGCCTGAAATATTGCCTGCCCATGTCGTATATTCACGCTTGCTGGCGACAAATTCCGATTGATCCAGCAGACCGGCAATTTTCTCTACACGCCCGGGGTCGCCTGTGAGAATTGCGTATTCAGCACCCTGTTCGGGCTTCAGCCCGATATGAAACATGGCTTGTTCATTAAATTTCAAGAACATCAAATCCTTTCTCCAAATTTGGATAAAGCAAATCCGTCCCCTGAACAAGAGGACGGATTCAAATATTAAAGCATACCCTTTTTGTGCAACAAATATCCGACTCCGCCCATGAGCACAATCGACAAAATAACAGGAAACCAGAAAAAATCAGCAAAGGGTAGCCCTCTTACGTTCATGCCATAAAACCCGGCGATGATATTGGGAATAGAAATGACGATGGTAACCGAGGCCAAAACTTTCATGACGATATTAAGGTTGTTTGATATCACAGAAGCAAAGGCGTCCATTGTGCCGGATAAAATATTAAGATAAATGCTTGACATTTCAACTGCCTGCTTGATTTCAATCAGAACATCCTCCAATAGATCCTGATCGTCATCATACAGCTTGATATATCTGCCACGCATCATCTTTTCTAAAGTGGTCTCATCGGATTTCAGCGAAGTGGAGAAATACACAAGGGATTTCTGCAGGTCAAGAAGCTGAATCAACTCCTTGTTTTTCATGGATTTACGAAGCTGACGCTCCAGCTGAATTGAAATTTTATCAATTTGCTTTAGATGCTGCAGAAATCGGGTTGCAACCCGAAGCATGATATACAGAATGAATTGGGTTTTCAGTTGGGTCTGCACATTTTTGATTACACCTTCGGTAAATTCGGATATGATAGAATTTTCGCGGAGGGATACGGTAATTACATTGCTTTGGGTAACAAGTATTCCGATTGGCATGGTGTAATAGATCACGCCGGTTTCGGTGATTTCGGACACAGGCGTATCAATAATAATGAGGGTGTTATCGTCTTCACATTCGATACGGGAGGATTCCTCTTCATCCAGTGAGGCACGAAGAAAGTCGGGTTCAAGTGAAAAACGCGTTATAAGAAAATTAATCTCCTTTTCATCCGGATTGACAACATCAATCCAGCACCCGTCCTCCAATTCATCAATGGGACGGATGCGACCGTTAATGGTCTTGTAGTATGCAAGCATTTGCACACACCCCTTTCCCGGGGCGCGTCAGTTCCGGACACAGCTCGCCCCGTTGTATAATGTTTTAAGACATAATCGACCAGCAGGGTCAGGGCTCACCATATCCACCTCCGTATAATAAGCTGCAGACAACTATATCGGCACACAATTTTCATTGTGTATTATATGTAGTATAGCACAATCAATCAAGAATGCAATACAATTTCGGATTGACAGTTCCTAGCGTTCTCGTGGAATATTCGGGATATCCAGCTGGGTAGGGCCCCGATTCGTTATGCTGTTATTTTTCACATCAATTGTATTCCTATACATTTTTCTTACACATTTTTGCCTGCCGGCAAATTATTTTTACTTGCAATTATTTCACGGCTATGCTAGTATGTATAAGATGAAATTTATATGAGAATATTTGTGTGTATCGGTTGATATACTATTGTGGAGGGTCTGAAATGACTGGTTTTGAGATCGCGATTGGAATTGTGCTGATTGTCCTGTCCTTGGTGATCATAGCGATTGTATTATTGCAGGAAGGCCGACAGTCGAATCTTGGTACAATTCAGGGTGCTGCCGATTCCTTCCTTGATAAAGGCAGAGCTCGTACAATGGACGCTGTATTGGCAAAATGGACCAAAGTGGTTGTTGCTGCATTCTTTGTTCTTGTTTTTGTCGGTATGTTGGTTACAAAATTCCTCGGCGCGTAAATTAGTTTTGCAAACCCTGCTCATTTTGAGCAGGGTTTTTTAAATCCACAGCGAATGTCCCGAGCTTACACTGCTCTTTTGGCGGTGCGGGAAGGAAGGATTATAATGAGGTTTGATAAAAAGAAAAGGGATCTAAAAAAGAGAATAAGGGAGCAGATCGGAGATGGAAGCAAAAGTGCTTCAGCCGACAGGCTTGCCGCGTTGCTTCGAATAAAAAAGGGGGAACGCGCCCGCTTCTTGCTGGCGCTTGCCGGCATGGAACGGAACGGAGATCTTGTGCGGGACAAAAGGGGAAGATATTCTGTGCCTGCCCGGGATAATGTGCGGGCACGTCTGATGTCACTGCAAAAGGGTTACGGCTTCGCACGCCCTGAAATCTCAACCGGCAAAACCGAGGACATTTTTATACCCGGACGGGATCTCGGAGAGGCATTGCCCGGCGATATACTGCTGGTAAGGCTTGAACCCGGTGATTCACGTGGTCCGCAGGGCAGAGTATTGCAGGTGATTGAAAAGGGCGGCAGGCTTTTCACCGGCAGAATCTCGGCAGATCGGGACGACAGACCGATTGTTGTTCCCGACGCTTTTATCCGCTATGCCCTGCCCATCCGCAGACAGAAGGAGCTGGCCGCAAAAGCGGGGGATAAGGTGCGGTTTGAAGCTGAATATAATCATTCGGGTGAGCTGACAGCACGCGTTTTAACCACTTACGGCAGTGCCGACAGCGCCAAGGTATGTGCCGACGCCATTGTGGATTCTGCCGGAATTTCCACATCATTTCCCGACGAGGTTCTTGACCAGGCTTCAGCGCTTGCTGCTGCCGGAATATCTGAACCCGAGCTTGAAGGCCGGGAAGACATGCGCGACTGGATGATCTTCACAATTGACGGATCGGATGCCAAAGATTTGGACGATGCCATATCACTGGAAGAAACCCAAAGCGGCTGGATTCTGGGGGTGCATATTGCCGACGTTTCCCACTATGTAAGGGAAAACACCCCGCTTGATGCCGAAGCCCGCCACCGCGGTACATCGGTTTATTTTGCCGACCGCGTAATCCCTATGCTTCCACAGGCGCTTTCAAACGGAATCTGTTCGCTGAATGCAGGGGAGGACAAGCTCACATTATCAGCAATATTGACCTTAAATAAAAATGGTATGTGCGAGGATGTCTCGATCAAAAAGACGATTATTTGTTCTTGTCTGCGGGGGGTGTATACAGAGGTTAACATGCTGTTTGATGGAACTGCGGATGCCGAAATTCAGGAAAAATACGCAAATGTTGGCTCTGCACTTGAATCCATGCGAAGGCTTGCGGCTCTGCTGCGGCAAAAGTCGGCAGAGCGGGGCACCATGGATTTGATCAGTACCGAATCAGTGTTTATTTTGGATGAGCAGGGACACCCTGTGGATATACGCAGTCGACAAATGGGTGAAAGCGAGGGGATGATCGAGCAGTTTATGATTGCAGCGAATGTGGCGGTTGCCGCCTTTGCGCGCAAAAAAGGTCTGCCGTTTGTTTATCGTATTCATGAGCAGCCCGATCCGGAAAAGCTTGGTATACTCAGTGAAACCGCACAACGTCTGGGATTTAAGAACCATAAGCTGGATAAGCCCATGGACTTGAGAAATCTGATGGAGGAGGCGCGGGGGACCGGATATGCCCGTCTGATTTCTGACAGGCTGCTGCGTTCTATGGCCAAAGCCAAATACAGCGAAAATCCCAAAGGCCATTACGGTCTATCTTTGGCGGATTACTGCCATTTTACTTCCCCTATCCGGCGATATCCTGACCTATCCATACATCGTATCCTGACCTCTGTGCTTGCCGGTGTAAAGAAAGAGGAAATCATCCGGCGTTATGGATTTTTTGTACAGGAATCATCCGAATTGTCGTCTCAATATGAACTGCGGGCAATGAACGCCGAACGTGACTGCGAGGCCTGTTATATGGCCGAGTATATGGGCAGGTTTATCGGCGAGGAGTTCAGCGGCGTTATATCCTCGGTTTCGGCGTTTGGCATCTATGTTGAGCTTGCCAATTCGGTGGAGGGTATGATCCGACTGGATAGTCTCGCTGAATCGGGACTGAAATATGATGAGGTGGCTTCTCTGCTCGACCGCCACAGCCGCCCTGTTTATACGGTAGGCGATCCCATCAATATCCGCGTGACCGGTACGGATGTGTCGTCGGGATTGATTGATTTTGAACCGGTAGTCAGCACAATGCAGTAGGCAACTGGCTCCCCGTCCTGCTCGTAAGCAAAAGAATGCAGATGCGCACATTCCATCTATCCATACCATCTCTGCATATTCTGCTGTCATAAAACGCATACTTCCCTATGTTTTTTGCACAATAACTATTGCTGGTGTTCCAAGTTTTCAGGTCTGTTTTTCTCTTTACCTTTTATAGGCAGTGTGTTATAATTATAACAAGTCAAAAATTGGGGAAAAGCTCCCGATGAAAGATATCACTAAGGAGGATTATTAATGAATTCATTTCTTGCCATTGAAGATGTATTCGCCAGAGAAATTATTGACTCCCGCGGCAATCCTACGGTTGAAGCCGAGGTTATGGTTGAGGGCGGTTTTGTGGGACGTGCAGCCGTTCCTTCCGGTGCATCCACCGGTGCTTTTGAAGCCTGTGAGCTTCGTGACGAGGACAAGTCCCGCTATCTCGGCAAGGGCGTAGAGAAGGCTGTTAACAATATTAACCAAGAGATTGCAGATCTAATCTGCGGCATGAATGTCCTTGATCAGGCAGGCATTGATGAAGCAATGATCGAGCTGGATGGCACGCCCAACAAGTCAAGGCTGGGTGCAAACGCCCTTCTGGCAGTTTCCCTTGCCTGTGCCAAGGCTGCGGCAGAAGCGTTGGATATCAGTCTGTATAAATATATCGGCGGCTGCAATGCAAAAATGCTTCCTGTTCCCATGATGAACATCATCAACGGCGGCCAGCACGCCGACAACAGCGTTAGCTGCCAGGAATTCATGATTATGCCGGTTGGGGCGCCTACCTTCCGTGAGGCTCTGCGTATGTGTGCCGAGGTTTTCCACAACCTGAAGAAGGTTCTTGCCTCCAAAGGCTATTCCACCGCTGTGGGTGACGAGGGTGGCTTTGCTCCCAATCTAAAGAGCGACGAAGAGGCATTGATTGTTATTGTTGAAGCCATTGAGAAGGCCGGATACAAGCCGGGTGACGATTTCCGCATTGCACTTGACCCCGCTTCCACTGAAATGTATGAGGAAGCCAAGAAAAAGGGCAAGGAAGGCTGCTATTACTTCTGGAAAACCGACGTCATGAAGACACGGGAAGAAATGGTCGACTTCTGGGTAGACTGGGCAAACAAATATCCCATCATCTCCATTGAAGACGGTATGGCAGAAGAGGACTGGGAAGGCTGGAAGTTGCTCACCGAGAAGCTGGGCGGCCGTGTACAGCTGGTGGGTGACGACCTGTTTGTTACCAACACCCAGAGACTTGAAAAGGGCATCAATCTCGGCGTTGCCAATTCAATTCTGATTAAGGTTAACCAAATCGGTACCCTGACTGAGACGCTGGATGCCATCCAGATGGCCAACCGTGCAGGCTACACCGCCGTTACTTCACACCGTTCGGGTGAAACCGAGGATGTTACAATTGCCGATATTGCTGTTGCAACCAACTCCGGCCAGATCAAAACCGGTGCTCCCTCCCGTACCGACCGTGTTGCAAAGTACAATCAGCTTCTCCGCATTGAAGAGGAGCTCGGCGATATAGCAATTTATCCCGGCATCAACGCATGGTTTAATCTTAAAAATAAATAATCCTCTATTTTAAAAAGATAAAAGCTGAAGTCATTCGTATGGATATGACTTCAGCTTTTTCATCATTGGGGTTGCAGGCTTTAGCCTGTTTTGACGCGCCTTGTCCGCGTCAAAACCATATAAACACATCAGCATAGATGCAGATGTAGCTATGCGTTCTTTTCGCTCATGCCAGCGGTTGCAAAGACCGTCACTCCAACAAAAAATCCGCAGATGTGATTTATATGCCTCTTGAGTAAGTTAACCTTCCTCAAAGAGGGAGGTGGAGTGTCGGAGGGAATGGTTAGAAAATGACTTTCATAGTAAGCAACATCTCCCTCAGTCGCCTACGGGCGACAGCTCCCTCTGGGAGGGAGCCGGGGTTGTCTCCCTCTCAAAGGGATGTTTCCCTCTACGAGGGAGGCGCAGGCAGAAGCCTGACGGAAGGAGTTTTCTTTGCGCCCTTCTAGGGCTAGAGCATACCACGCGTTTAAGGCATGGTTATGATTGGTTATCTTTGCCATTTTTCGGGGGCGGCATACTGAACTGTCAAGCAAAAATGTTTACCATAAATACAAACAGATTTGAATAATCTATATAATATAGAGAAAAGGAAAAAAGTTGTTTATTTTTTAATCAATCGGCAATATAATAATAAACAGATGCTATAATTAGGAATGCATATGCTGTTAGGACGGCATGGGCGTTATACAAGGTTGAAAAGCAAAAAAATATGGGTAAAGGGGCGGCCGACGTTTTCCATAATGAAAACTATTACGGAAAACACCCTTTTTAAATAGGTTTTGTGTCCTGATTCGGGCATGAAACTCGGAAAGGACATGAGTCTTATGGAGAATAAGGATTTTTTACATGACATTAAAAGGGTGCATTTTGTGGGAATAGGGGGATCGGGCATGACCCCCTTAGCCGAAATCCTGCATTCAAGGGGGTATATCATTACCGGATCCGACATTAATGAGTCTGACAATGTTGAGCGGATGCGCTCACTCGGTATTCGGGTCACCATGAAACAGCAGGAACAAAATGTAGATGGTGCAGAGCTGGTGGTCTATACCTCTGCCGTTAATCCCCAAAACCCTGAACTGGTTAAAGCGGCACAATGCGGAATCCCCACGATTGAGCGGGGCAGGCTGCTTGGCTATATTACACAGGAGTATTCGCATACCATCGGGGTTGCGGGTACACACGGAAAGACCACAACCACATCCATGCTTTCACAGATTCTGATACAGGGCGGCTTTGATCCCTCCGTTTTTATTGGGGGACGGCTTCCGTTAATTAATGCCAACGGAAGAGCGGGTAGCAGCAATATTATGGTTTGTGAAGCCTGCGAGTATCAAGATCATTATTTGTCCATGAAACCTGCCTTCTCGATTATTCTAAATGTCGACGCCGATCACCTGGACTATTTTGGGACGCTTGATAATGTAATTCAATCGTTTCACAAGTTTGCCGATCTCACCCAACGGGCTGTAATAGTCAATGGGGATGATGCAAACAGCCTGAAAGCCGTAGCCGGTATTTCAGGCAGACAGATTATTAAATTCGGGATAAAGGATGGATATGACTGGACCGCCGCGAATATTCGGATGGCCAACGGCTGTTTTGGACAGTATGACCTGTTTCATAGTGGGGTCTTTTTTGCTTGTATAAAGCTAGGCGTTCCGGGCTGGCATAACATATCTAATTCCCTTGCTGCAGCCGCTGCTGCTCATTTATGCGGAGCTTCTGCGGAGCAAATTGTAAACGGCCTGGAGACATTCAAAGGTGCCGGACGCAGATTCGAATTTTTAGGTACTTTCGGCGGCATTACGGTTGCGGATGATTATGCACACCATCCTACCGAAATTTCAACCACATTAAACGCAGCAAAGGGAATGGGTTATCAAAGAGTCTGGGCAATATTTCAGCCCTTCACTTTTTCCAGAACAGCGCGGCATCTTGATGGATTTGCGGAATCATTGTCAACTGCGGATCAGGTGATTCTAAGTGAGATAATGGGATCTCGCGAAGAAAATCGCAGTGGGGTATCTTCAGAACAGATTACCAAAAGGATACACGGCTCGATATATCTTAAGACCTTTCCCGAAATTGCTGCATATGTCACCCAACATTGTGCCGAGGGTGATCTTATTCTCACCATGGGCGGCGGAGATATTTATAAATGTGCCCGTATGATCGTAAAAAACCTGCAGGAAAAGAGGATGCATGTCAACGTTATTAATAATTAATAAAGTGATTGCTAAATATTGCTGTAACCGTTATAATCTATTTAATTTAAGCTAGAAGGGAAGTGCGTCATAATGAAACCCTGCGGTATTTGTGGCACATCAAATAATGACGACAACCAGTTTTGCATCGGATGCGGACAGAAATTAGAACCAAATCAGCCTGCCCAAGTTGTACCTACTACTCCGAATCCGCCCATTCCTCCCCAGGCGTCACCAGTCCCGCTTGGACACCAGCAGCCCAATCCAATCCCATCAGCGCAGATGCCGTCGGCTGAGATGCCGTATACTTACGGGCAACCACCGAATGCATTTGGCTTTACACCGGCCATGCCGAACGTCAGCAGATTTCAAAACGTCAGAGAGGTTGCTTCCTCTAATTTAATGCTGATATTGGTTATACTTTGGTTTGTTCAAATAGCATTATCGTTTTTGACTGCGGTATTTGGAAGTGCAGCCGATGCTGCGTTATTGAACGAAATTGGTTTTAACACCAGCGAAATCGTGAGGATTAATTCGTTGGTAACCGGTATTTCAGCTTCTTCTTCTATTCCCGCTTTGATACCGACAATATTGATCGGTATCGGAATGCTGATGACGTATCGTATGGCGTCAAACAGCGCTGCTCCGTTAAGAACTTCCGGCATTACAATGATCAGAGTGGTTAGCATTATTCAATTTGTGTTTGTCTGTTTGGTCATTGCTGCAGCTTTGATTATCGGGATCCTGCTGTTGGGCGGCGGCGCTTCGGGCATAGTCGGTGAAATATTTTCCGAGTTTGGTGACTTTGGATATGGTGGATTTGATTTTCTTGACGAGGCTGTGGGCTTCATAGGCGCAATTATATTGATTGCAGCCCTAATTGTTGGGGGATTGATGATCGGCTTCTTTATCGTCCTTCTTAAGTTCCTTGGAAGTGTATTGCAAACCATACGTACCGGGATACCTCAGGAAAAATGCGCTTCAGCTCTTTCAGTCATTTTTTATATTTTAGGCGCATTTTCTGCACTGGGAGTATTCGGCTCTCTTACCGAGCTTGCATTATCCCCTGCATTCGGTCTGTTAAGTCTGGCTGTATCAGGATTCAGCGCAGTAATTTATTTCTTGCTGGGAACTCTCATAAACAAATATAAGCGGGCTGTCTATTCTTATAATTAATCGGGCGTACATATATATTTGTATACAATAAAATCCGTGCCAATATCCGGCACGGATTTTATTGTAGGCTATAGCCGGTTTTGAAGCACCTTGTCAACGCTAAAACCAGAAAAACATATCTCCCTCAGTCGCCGACGGGCGACAGCTCCCTCTGAGAGGGAGCCGGGTTAGCCTCCCTTGAAGGGAAAAATTATTATTCATATATTCGGGCATACTGTTTACAATATTAAATTTGATTTTTTATATGGTCTAAAGCACCCTTTTCCAGACGGCTAACCTGTGCCTGGCTGATTCCGATTTCTGAAGACACCTCAATTTGTGTCATCCCTTTAAAAAACCGTAAATACAAAATGCGTTTTTCTCTGTCGTTCAGATTTCGGATGGCCTCTTTTAGAGCGATTTCGTCCAACCAGTTCTTATCATCGTTATGATCTCCTACCTGATCCATGACATAGATGGTATCTCCGCCGTCAGAATAAACCGGTTCATAGAGAGAGACAGGTTCTACGATTGATTCAAGTGCCAGTACAACGTCTTCTTTGGGAAGCTCCATCTCATTCGAAATTTCCTCTATCGTGGGATCGCGAAGCATAGCGTTTGTCAGTCGTTCCTTAACTTGCATTGCCTTATATGCAACATCGCGCATCGAGCGGCTGATGCGTATGCTGTTGTTGTCTCTTAAATATCGCCTGATTTCACCGATGATCATGGGTACTGCATAGGTGGAAAACCGTACATTAAGACTAATGTCAAAATTATCGATCGATTTAATAAGTCCAATACATCCTACCTGAAAAAGGTCATCAAGATTTTCGCCGCGCTGGGTAAATCGTTGAATTACACTTAGAACCAATCTAAGATTTCCATTGACAAGCTCATCACGTGCGCTTTGATCACCTTCATGCATTTTTTTAAGCAAAGTCATTTTTTCTTGTTCGGTTAGTACTTTTAAATTTGATGTGTTTACTCCGCATATTTCTACCTTGTTATACAACGCTGCACCGCCCTCCCTGCACAAAGATTACTTTTTCAGTATTGCCATTTGGCAGGTCTTAATTCGTACGGGCGGTACGTTTTTCTTTTTTCTTTTCATATAATTCGACAGCGTTTTCAGGCTGTTTGTGATATGAAAAGGTTTATTGAAAGCCGATAAACAAAGCGCAGATTTCAAGTCCATTGACTTGAAATCTGCGCTTTTGGTATTGAGAATATTATTATTGAATGATACTGCTATCAGCCGTTGGATTTGTTCAATTCATTACTCTTTAATATCCAGCAGCATTCCGGTTTCGGTTGGCCTTGAATGCATGTAGTAATTATAGGCAGTACTAGTTTTGTTGGATTTTAAAATATTATTTTTTGTGGCTTTCAATGACTCACTTAGAATATCGGAACATGCTTTATTTAGATTTATACACCTGTTAACGCAAGATGTAAGACTGCTGAATACCAGCAATAGATCCTTTGCCCAATCAGGACAATCGGATGAAGAAAGCCTGCTTGTCAGCAGGTCGCGTACAATCTCTGCGCTTGCAGGGCCTAATGCGTTTACAAGCACATCAATTTCCCGATCGGTTTCTTTTAGCAAATCGAAAATGCTGTCATGATCTTCGGTATACGCTTCAAGCGGATCTGTCCGGTCATTCTGAAGATCTTGCAGCATACGGTTCATACTGTCCCAATAGCTTTCCAGTAGCACAACCTTGTTATGCAGTAAATTATGTATGGATTGTATGATGCCTTTTATTTGTTTATTCACAGAATTCACCACTTACTTCGCTTCCGATTTAAAAGAATTCATTCTGCTCTGTTTTTCAGCCTGAACCCATGTGCTTCTGAGATCTGCAACCATGTTAATAATATGGGTGATTGATTCTGAATTTTTCTCAACATTTGACTTAATCAGACAATCGTACATATATTCATATAGCTTGAGCAGGTTAAAGGATATAGGGTAACTTAAATCCAGACTTTTTATTAAGTGAAGAATAATATTTTCTGCACTTACAATACTATTGTGCGCACCATCGATATCTTTATTGTTGATAGCAATGATTGATTTTTTTAAGTTTTTAATAATCTCGTTATATAACAGCGTAACCAGTTCGGGCGGAGTCATTGTGCTTATATACTGTTCGCGATATTTTTTTATATCGTGGGAGTATACCATAAAAACATCCTTTCAGTTAAAAACAGAATATTACTTATTGCGATGTGCTAAGTTGGAATAAATATGCGCTTTGTTTGTTTAGAGATGATAAGGATGATTCCATCTTGGAAAATTTTATCCAGTAATAATTCTGCTTTTCCTTAAGCCTTTCTTGAAACAATGCAATCTTTTTATCAAGCTCTCTTAGCTTCAGAGCATAGATGGAACTGTAGTTGTTCTCGGAATTACCAACCAGCTTGGTCAGTGACCCGGTTGTCGTTCTGATATTTCCTTGGATAATATCGCTGATCCTATACATTAGACCCGACTCTTTACCGCGCTTTGCACGAAGAGTTTCATCCGTAACGTAAGGAGAATATGAAACAGACGATTTTTGTGTAAACAATTTAACAATCTGTCCGGGTTTTTCGCTCAAGGCTTTTCGAAGCCTTGTTTCATCAATCTTTAACTGCCCTTTTTCTGAATATAGGCCGGTTGTAACACCGATATCCGCAAGGGTGGTTCCAATACCGATACTGTTATCGCTCAGCTCGGCAATCTGGGCATTCATCGCATTTCTTAAGCTGGTTGCAATTGATGATAGGTATGAATCATTTCTTAAAAGCCCGCTTTTTGCTTTTTGGTCATACAATGCTGCTTGGGTTTCGCCAAGTTCCTTTCTTTGCTCATCGGTAAGAGGGGGAAAGTCTTTATATGTGGTTTCGGAAAGCTTGTCTGTTATGGATTTAAGGAGATCATTATAATCAGCAACGAATTGTTTAATGCTGGAAGCAACACTGTCTGCATCATAACTGACATTAATCCTGATATTTTCATCTGCGGTACCGTCTGCTTTACCAATCAAAGAGTAGGTTATACCGTCAATCTCAAAGGTGTTTGAACTTTTAACCACAGTTGTATAGGTAAGGGCCTCGGGGTCAGATGAAGCGGGATTTGTGTTAATCCTGATTTCGGCGTTTGTTCCATCGGTAAACATGCCGGCGCCGAACACTGACTCCATGAATGTGCCGGAAACATCCTCAATTGAAATCTGATTTCCTGTACCTGTATTTTTGGATGTCATGGTAAAGCTGTCGGTCAGGCTGGAATAGGACATGGTAACCCCGGCATTGCTGGAATTAATTGTACTCATAATATCCCGCAATGTAGTCGTAGCGCCAAAGCTAAATTCCACACCGTTGATTTTAAAGGTTCCACTGCTTCCGGGGGAGATTTTTAAGGATAGTTCGGAAATTTTATCTGACAATTTTATAATATTGCTTTCACCATCGGTAAATCCAAGTATGGTCGAGGCATCGTTTTCTGTATCATCAGACTTTCCGAGAACAATTGTGTTTCCTGGCGAGTTTAAAGCTAAAGCGCTACCGTCTTCTGTAACTCCTACAGAGATTCTTCCAGCTCCAAAAGCATTGTCAAGCTGGACTTGGAGTTCCTGTCTTACGTCATCAACGGTGGAATAGGCACCGGCAGAAAAGGTGATAGTCTTTTGATTGCCGTCTAAAGAAATATTCATTGATTTTCCGGAAAGCTCACCTGTTTTTTCGAGATCCACCGTAATCGCTGTAGGTTTTGAAACAGGATTGGCACTTTCCAGCCTGGATGCTGTCGCCAAGGAGACGATATCACGAATCACGATACTGGATTGTGAGGCATTTGTTCCGGGAGAAACAGTGACATATTGTGAGCCTGTATTATGCGCTGTATATTTACTGAACATGCCCTCAAGTGCATTGCTGCCTGCAGTCAGGTATTTGCTGTTGAAGCTATTGAGCTTTTGAATTATTTCGCTATAAAATTCTCTCTTCCAGGAAAGCAATTGTTTTTCCCTGGCTGCTTTTATTACCCTGTTTTCTTCGGCCGAGGTCAGCCCTTTTATTAGCGACTCAGTGTCCAAGCCTGATTCAATACCGCTTAAGCGGTTATATGTGCTCATCCCCAATGCGCCGATGCTGATAGACATATAAACGTAACATCCTTTCGCACACATTTCTGAGATTTTTGATGGATTTGGAAAGCGAATTTCAACCGTCGGAGAGACGTGCTGTCTTTTCCATCCGAAAGGGCAAAACCTAGGTTTACACCCCTTCTATTGCATATATCGGCTGCTTGGTGAAAAAATTTATACCAACCTGCTATCAAATTATTGTTTTACAAATGTTCAATTACAGTAAAGAAAACGTCAAAATTATTGCAAAATGCACAAAACAATAAAATTATTTTATGCTTAAAGGACTTTTTATAACAAAATATTGACAAATTCGACTAAATTATATATAGTAATCGTATAGCGTTTAGAAAATTATTCCTTATCGATAAAGTTGTCTATGTTCACTTAAAGAGAAATACGAATCTCTCATTTATTTATAGGCAATAAAGTGGGATGAAATTATATGTGCGGCAGTAATCCGCGCTGTAGAAAGATTATTGTTTTTGAAAGGGTGATTTCATGTCGATTGTCAATGGAAATTATGATTTGATGCAGAAAAATTTAGATGCGCTGTGGTTAAGGCAAAAGGTGATTTCCGGTAATATTGCAAATATTAGCACGCCCGGCTATCAGGCAAGTGAAGTTGAGTTTGAAAACCTGTTTCTTGACATCCTGCAAAGCGGGGAGGACAGAGAGACAATTAATACAATGGCAAGTGAACTGGAAGCCATGATTGCTGCTGATGATACAACACCTGTAAACCAAAACGGGAATAACGTGGATATCGATAAGCAGAATGTTGAAATGGTAAGAACTCAAATTCAGTATCAGTTTGTTACAAGACTGATGACAGATGAAATGTCCAGAGAAAAATACGCAATTAACGGAGGGAGGGGCTAATATATGCCCTTTTTAAGTTCTCTTAATATCGGCGGATCCGGATTATCGGCTCAAAAAACAAGGATGAATATTATTTCACAAAACATAGCAAATGCAAGCACAACTAGAGCAGAAAACGGGGAAACATACAGAAGAAAGCTTGTTACCCTTCAAGAAGATGTTTTGAATGATTTTGGAGCTGTTTTGGAGGATGAAAATAACAGGATTCAGGTGTCGGGTGTCACGGTTGCAGGTGTAATGGATGACATGACTGATTTCAAGGCGGTATATAATCCTTCTCATCCGGATGCGGATGAAAACGGATACGTAATGATGCCGAATGTGGATACAACTACAGAAATGGTTGAAATGATAGAGGCCTCTCGGTCATATGAAGCAAATGTAACGGCGTTTAATGCCATCAAGCTTATGGCGACAAAGGCCCTGGACATTGGTAAATAAAGGAGTGTGTGAATATGCCGGTTTCTGCTCTTAACGGTGCCAACCTTACGGAATTAAACTCAATTATTAACAAAAGTGAAAAAGCTGACGATTTTTATATACCATTCAAGGATGTTTTTGCTAATGCGATTGATAATGTGAATTCGACACAGAGAATAGCAGAGCAAGACCTTCTGAATGTACTATCGGGTCAGACGGATGATCTTCATACGGTGATGATTAATTCGGTGAAAGCGGATCTTGCTCTTCAAACCCTTGTTCAGCTCCGAAATAAGGCTCTTGACTCCTATAATGAGATTATGAGAATCAGTCTTTAGTTGCTGCGATATTATTAGTGCTCTGAAAAAGGTAGTTAAGGGGTTTTAGGAAATGCCCGTTGATATTTTTAAACAGATAAAAGAATTTTGGAACAAGCTGAGCAAGAAGGCCAAGACATATACTGCAGTCGGTTTTGCGGTCATTGTGGTTGTATCGGTTGTTGCAACGGTTTTATTAAATTCAAAAAACTATCAGGTGTTGTACAGCGGTCTTTCATCCAGTGAGCAGGCTCAAATCGTTTCAAGGCTGGGCGAGCTGGGGGTTGATCTCAAAACGCAGGTGGGCGGGATCATTCTTGTACCCCAAGATAAAGTCGCAAGTCTGAAAATGCAACTGTCATCCGAGGGATATCCCAAAAGCACGCTTACATATGATTTGTTTACAAACAGCGCCGATTTTATGACAACAGATTTTGATAAAAGGCAGTATCTGATATTTCAGCTGCAGGACAGGCTGCAGGAATCTATCAAAACCTTATCCGGTGTTAAAAATGCAATTGTTACCTTAAGTATAACAGATGATAGTTCCTATGTTTTGGAAACAGAAGAGGTGCCCAGCACCGCTTCCTTAATTATTGATCTCGAATCAAGCCTAAGCCTCACCCCAAAACAGATTAAGGGAATTGAAAACCTGATTGCCAAAAGTGTTCCGGGTCTTTCAACAGACAATGTTTCAATTGTGGATTCTGAGGGAAATATTCTTAATGCAGGTTCGGGGTTTGGTTCGGGCGTAGGAATCGAAAAGGTTGAGCTGGAAAAGCAGGCCGCTGATATTTACAGAGAAAAGATATCCCAGCTTCTTGGGCCTTTGTATGGTAAAAACGGTATGAGCATAGCCGTCAATGTTTCGATTGATTTTTCACAAAAAACCAGCCAGCAGGTTGAATATACGCCGCCGGAAGGATTAGACAATTCAGAGAACAACCAGGATTCCGATGACAGAGTCAATCAAATGCAAAGCGAAATTATCAATCATGGTGGAGAGGTTAAGGATATAAGAGCATCGGTTATAATCAATGAGGAAATACCGGACGATGCCAAAGCCTCTGTAAACAGGATTGTTGCCAATGCCATCGGAGTTGATGAAGATAACGTTATTGTAACCAGTATGAAATTTAAAGCCGCAGATGAATTGGCGAGAAGGGCAAAAGACGCTTTAAATGATAAACCATCGTTTTTAGAGCAGTACATGCACTTTATCATACCTTCAATGGCGGCAGTGATTTTAATCCCGCTTGTATTAATCGTCTTAATGATATTCTTAAAAAAGAAAAAAATAATCGCCGGTATTGAATATGAAAAAATCAATGATTTGCCGGTTGACCATACAAATGAAGAAATACCGGCAATTGTTCTGAACGAAACCAGAGAACAGAAATTAAAAAGACAGATAAAGGATTTTTCATCTAAAAATCCTGAAATTGTGGCTCAAATGATACGGACTTGGCTGAAAGAGGAGAATGATTGATGATTGCTGAGGCTAGATTAGATGCAAAGAAAAAGGCGGCAGCAATTATTATTGATATTGGAATTGAAAATGCCGCCAAAGTTTATAAATACTTGCGCCAGGAAGAGATTGAACAGCTTACCATGGAAATTGCCAATCTTCAAAAGCTGGAATCAGAGGATGTCGAAGACACGCTTAATGAATTCTACGAGTTGTGTCTGGCGCAAAAATATATTACAGAGGGTGGTATTGATTACGCAAGAAGTATTCTTGACAAGGTAATGGGTGCTGTTGAAGCCGCCAACTTAATAGAAAAAGTATCCCAGTCACTTAAGTCCAGAGCCTTTGATTTTTTAAAGAAAACCGATCCCAAGCATCTTTTAAGCTTTATACAAAGCGAGCATCCCCAGACAATTGCTTTGATACTGTCTTATGTAAAACCGGAACAGGCGTCGCTTATACTTACGGGTTTACCTCGCGAAATCCAGATTGATGTAGCAGAACGAATTGCCAACATGGACAGGACTTCTCCCGAGGTGATAAGGGAGGTTGAAAGAACGCTTGAAAACAAATTCTCCTCCCTGGTTAATGTTGACCTGGCAGAAATAGGCGGAGTCAAATATATGGCTGAGTTGTTGAATGCGGTTGACAGAAGCACCGAAAAATATTTGCTGGAGGAAATGAACAAAAAAGATCCCAAGCTGTCAGAAGAAATAAGGAGAAGAATGTTTGTATTCGAAGACATTGTTACCTTGGATTCTATTGCAATACAAAGATTCCTGCGCGAGATCGACACCAAGGATCTTGTCGTTGCCCTCAAGGGTTCAAACGAGGAAGTCAGCCAGGTGGTTTACTCAAACATGTCAAAGCGCATGAGCGAAACAATACAGGAAGAACAGCAATATCTGCGCGGAATCAGGCTTCGTGATGTAGAGGAAGCACAGCAGCGCATTGTTGGAATCATTAGAAAACTTGAAGAAGCCGGCGAAATATTTATTTCTCGAGGGCGAAAGGATGAATTCATTGTCTAACATAGTGAAATTTGGCAATGTTGTCGAAGATATGGTTTATTCACTTCATTATTCATCAAATGATGATCCAAGAAGGCCGAAATGCAGCACATTCGATTCTATGGAGAAAAAGGAAAACAGCTATATCATAGAAGTCGAAAAAGAAGCCGAAAATACACTCAAAGCCGCCAAATACGAGGCGCTGAAAATCATTACCCAAGCCCGCCAGCAGGCGATGTTGATAAAGACTGCGGCGCAGGAAGAGGCAGTAAAAGCGTTTGAAGAGGCAAAAAGGGAGGGGTATGATCAGGGCTTTTATGAGGGCGAGAATAAAACTCGCAAGGAAGGAAAGCAGATTCTTGAGGAGGCGGGTCAATTTCTAGAAAAGCTATACAATAAAAGAAATGATATGATCCGACAAAACATGGATGTTATCAAAGAGCTGTCTTTAAGCATCGCAAAAAAGGTTATAGACTCTCAGCTGCATCAAGACGATGAAGTATTTATCAGTCTGTTTAAAAAAGCCGCGCAAGAGTGTACGTTTGGGGAATGGGTGAAGATTTCTGTTTCTTCCTGTGAATATGAGTTTGTGACATCTAACAAGGAAACCCTTTTATCAATGGTCAAGGGTGCGAAATATATCGACGTTGTAAAGCTGGATCACTGTCCAAAAGGAACCTGTATTGTGGAGACACCAAGCGGTATCATTGATGCCAGTGTGGGTACCCAGCTTGCGAGAATCAGAGAAACTTTTGATAAAGCAGACCAATCATCGGTTAGTAATGAAAGTTATGGGGATATCGCGTGAACACCAACATATATGCTCAGATTCTTGAGGAGAGCAATCCGATCCTGTACATAGGAAAAATCGATAAAATTATCGGTGTTATTATTGAGTCAACAGGTCCCCGGGTAAATATCGGAGACGTTTGCAATGTTT
>DHOG01000176.1:0-359 GCA_002410715.1 Ruminococcaceae bacterium UBA5396
TGAGCGTCACCGCCACCGTTATGAGCTTAATAACGACTACCGGGAAGAGATCGAAAAGAGCGGCATAATCCTTGCGGGTATTTCACCGGACAAGCATATCGTCGAGATGATCGAAATTGCCGATCATCCGTGGTTTGTGGGCTGCCAATTCCATCCTGAGTTTAAGTCCCGTCCAAACCGCCCCCATCCGCTGTTCCGCGGTCTGATAGCTGCCGCTTTAAAAAACCAAAAATCCCGTTAGATGACCACGCACCGACCCATCTTTATAGAAAAACTCCCCTCCGTCGGGCTTCTGCCTGCACCTCCCTCCTTGAGGGAAACCTCGGCTCCCTCAAGGAGGGAGCTGTCGCCCGTGGCGA
>DHOG01000176.1:502-7673 GCA_002410715.1 Ruminococcaceae bacterium UBA5396
GAGGGAGCTGTCGCCCGTGGCGACTGAGGGAGATGTTTTTTACTTTGAAAGTCATTTTCTGACCACTTCCTCAAGAGAGGGCATATAAATCACAATCTGCGGATTTTTTGTTGGAGTGACTTTCATTGCCCACTTTCTGACGTAACAGTCAAAACAAAAAATGCGCCTCCTATAAATAGGAGGCGCTAAGTCTATATGCTAAAACAGCAATTGAGGAGTGATGATATGCCGTTTTTCCGTTTTGGGAAAGACAGTATGGTGCTGGGGAAACAAACCAAAATTATGGGGATACTGAATGTCACCCCGGACAGCTTCTCGGACGGCGGGAAATATAATGATTCTGAAGCCGCAGTATCACACGCCCTTGCCATGGTGCAGGATGGTGCCGATATTATTGATATTGGTGCGCAATCAACCCGCCCGGGTCATATACCTGTTACCCCCGAGCAGGAGTGGAAAAGGCTTTGCCCGATTTTGTCTGCCCTTAAGGGCAGAATTACCGTGCCGATTTCGGTGGATACATTCTACCCTGAGGTTGCAACGGCGGCCATTTCTGCCGGGGCTTCGATAATAAACGATGTTTCGGGCAGCCTTGAAAACGGGATGCCCGAGGTGGCTGCCAAAACCGGGGCGGGCTTGATTATGATGCATGCAGGCGAAGGAGCCGATGATGTCGGCCATCACACCGATGCAATTAAGACCGTCAGATCCTATTTTAAACAGGCAATTGTGCGCGCCGCCAATGCCGGACTACCCATCGAAAGGGTATGTCTGGATCCGGGCATCGGTTTTGGGAAAGACCGTCGGGGAGATCTACAGCTGGTCGCCCGACTGCCTGAGCTATTGTACGATCTACCCCAAACCGCTCTACTTGTGGGGGCATCCCGCAAGCGGGTGATCGCCTCCTGCTGTAATGTCGAAACGCCTCCCGATCAGCGGCTTGCGGGCACTATTGCGATTCATTCCATCGCCGTATGGAACGGTGCGCATATTCTGCGGGTGCATGATGTCGCCGAGGCGGTTCAGGCGGTCCGCGTTATCGATTCGCTTCGACAACAATTTGTATAATTATCCAATATTATACAAATTGGGAGATGTAGAAGAATATATTATGATCCGCATAAAAAGAAAGCGAGTGATAGGCAATGGATAAAATCCTGATAAAAGGGCTGCGGGTTTTTGCATATCATGGGGTAAATCCTGAGGAAAAGCAAAACGGGCAGATGTTTGAGCTGGACATCACGCTGTGGGTGGATCTGTCAAAAGCCGGACAAACAGACGACCTGAATCAAACCATAAACTATGCCAAGGTATCAAAGCTGGTGGTTGCCGTAATGCAGGCGGAGAAATATGATTTAATTGAACGTGCCGCAACGCAAGTGGCGGATGCGATACTTCAAAATTATCCGGTTGAGACGGTGACGGTTTTGCTTAAAAAACCCGAGGCACCCATGAAAGCAGATTTTGACTATGTCGGAGTTGAAATCACCCGTACACGGGAGGGGATGGAATGAGTCGCGCTGTTTTATCGCTGGGAAGCAATCTCGGTGATCGGGAAAAAAATATCCGTGGGGCGATCCGGTCGCTTTCCTTGCTGCCGCACACAAATTGCTTAAAGATCTCCGACATCTATGAAACTGAGCCGGTAGGCTTTGCCGACCAGCCGCTGTTTCTCAACGCCGCCGCCATTATAGAAACGCAGCTTACACCGCATGCACTGCTGGGCGCCTGCCTCGGCATTGAAGCAGCGCTGGGACGGGTACGTAAATTCCAAAACGGCCCCCGGGTGATTGATATTGATCTTCTGGTGTATGAAAACATCACTTTGAATCACAGCGAGCTGACGCTTCCCCACCCGAGAATGGGGGAACGCGGGTTTGTGCTTGTCCCCCTCGCCGATCTTTTTCCAGACGGGAATGTGCTGGGATTTGATTTCAGCCGGGCAATCCAAAGGAAGAAGCACGACGGGGTACGGAAATATAAAATTCCTTCACCCTAGAAAGAAACTCGGCAGCGGCGTACTACCGTATCTGGTCTGTCTGCTCGATGCAGTCCTGGTCGCCATCGCCGGGCATATTTTCCTGTTTAAGCTTACGACCAAAATGATTTAGCTCTTCCCTAATGATTTTTCTGGGTTTGGCGATCGGCTCCCTGTCAATATACAAGGCCCGATCGCCATCTGTTTTTACCATCCATTTAATCAGCGTTATCTCGGCATTGACAATTTCAATTCCGGTGATACAGGTGGGATGCACACAGCTTCCCACATTGAAATACGGTAATTCCTTTGGAGGAGGACAGGCGGGTCTGTGGGTATGCCCTGCAATTACGGCATATTGATTCACTTTGATCCATTCCTGAATTTTTCTTTCCACCTTTTTCTTGATGGCATAATTTTTGGCCGCACTGGTGATATCCTTATGTCCAAACAGCTCCAGCCTTTTCCATAAATATCTGGAGAGAAACCTTCCCAGCTTCCAGAATATATCACTAATGAAATCGCCCTGGTGCCCATGTATCAGTAAAAATTTCGTTCCGGTTTCGGCATGCTTGAGAATCAATCCCTCATGTGGGACAATCTCTTCAAGCAGAGGCTCAAAGCTATCATTGTAGCTGTTATAATAGCTCTCCAGATGATTGTTCACAAAGTGAGAATACCTTTTTACCATATCATGGTTTCCATAAACCAGATGATATCGCCCCTGCTTATAAAAGTCATGGAGCAGGCGAAAAATATCAGGGTATACACTGCTTATTTCACAGAACTTTTTATTTTTCCACAGCTCATCACTGTCACCCAAGTCAAAATAGGTAAATCCGTTGTTGAAATAATATCTGACGGCGGCATAGTAGAGATTTTGATTGTGCATAAAATCGTCAATCCAGCTTCCGTCTCCCCGGTGGCAGTCGCTCAGCAAAACCAGCTTGGATGAATTGTCAAAGGCGATCTCCGGCGCAGAGTTAAATATTTTTGTCATGCGGTTAAATGTGGATTTTGACGACATAGTATTGTTCCTTTATTACATTATGATTTTTGTTGGGCAAAGAAAATCTATTAGACCTATGAAGCCGGATCTCATTTGCCTAGCGGAAGGAAGCCCTCACCGAGTACCTCATCGGTTGACAAAACCACGATAAATGCCGACGGGTCAATATCATAGACAAGGGTGCGAAGGGTATAGACCTCGGATGGGCGTACGGCGCACAACAGAACCTGTGTATCCTTGCCCGAATAGGCGCCAACCCCTTTCAGGATGGTAACACCTCGCCGCATTTTCTGCATGATTTCAGTTGCTGACTGATACTCATATTTTGTGACAATCAACAGCATTTTTCCCTTGTTCTTTCCATAAATCAAGGCATCCATCAGCACCGTAGTAATAAAGATCAGAATAATGGCGTAAAGTGCGCTTTCAATGTTGCGGTAAACAACCGCTGCGCTTGCTACCACCACTGCATCCACAAGCAGGAGAAGACGTCCCACGGGAACATGTTGGAGCTTTTGCCCAATCAGTCGGGCGATTAGCTCGCTGCCCCCCGTTGTGCCTCCGCGCATATAGATCAATCCCAGACCGACACCCGAAAAAACACCGCCGAAAATAACAGTCAGTATAATATCTCCGTGAAAAGGCGGGATATATATCTCAAACAAGTCAATCATTAACGAAGATATCAAGATACAGACCGAAGTGCGAACCGTAAAGTCAAATCCGATTCTTCGCCATGCCGCAAGCATAAGGGGAATATTCATGGCTAGGATTGCAATTCCGATTGGAATTGGCGTCAGATAATTAATCTGCATGGCAACGCCTGTCAGTCCGCCGGGTGATATATTTTTGGGTGAGATAAATATAACCACCGCCAGTGCATAAAATGCACTGCCTACAAAATAAAACAGCCCATCGGTAAGCGCGCGCAGAACTTTGCTGTTATCTCGCATCAACTCTATCATTCCTTATGCCTGAATTTTCTTTATACAATCAATATTGTTGCCATAAACAAGGTGTATAACACAATTTGGCTGAAATTTTAGATAGCAAACACCACTTACAGATTATACTGTAAGTGGTCAGACTACTGACAAAGCCCGCCGTTTCGGCGGGCTTTGTCAGTATAAAAAAATTTAAAATATTTAGATGATGTAGGGCGGCTGTTACGTTCGGTGAACCGCATCGAAAAGTACCCGAAGTCTTTCAATGTCTCCGGTTAAGTAGAGATACCCAAACAAAGCCTCCAGCCCTGTCGCGCGGTGATAATCCCCGCCTGCGCGCTGGGTGTGCGCATTGCGCCCCCTTCGATAGACGGCAGCCTCCTCTTCGCTAAGCAAGGGCATAATAACGTCCATTGCCGCCGATTGTGCCTCGGCACGCACCATCGCAACAGACATTTTGTGCAGCTCGCCGTTGGGGCGGTTTGCTTGACACGCCAGTGTTTCCCGTACCATCAGCTCATATACCCCGTCTCCGACAAAAGCAAGCGTCAATGGGCTTAGTATACGAACATCCACATCATGGGGAACCAGTCGTTTCATATCATAAACCATACCTTTCCGGGAAAAACACGTCGCCCCATTCAATCAGGGGAAACATATCCTTATTCTACAAAATCAAACTCAAAATCGAAGATGCTGACGGTGTCACCATCTGTTACTCCTGCATTTCGAAGCGAGTCGATTACACCGCTGGTCTGCAGAATACGCTGAAAATATTGCAGACTGTCATAATCGTCCATGTTGACGCCCCGCAGGAAACGGAGAAGCCACTCACCCTCGACAACATAAGCGCCGTCATCACGCCTTGAAATGTTCACGCTGCGATCCCGCACAGACTCAATGTCGGGTGCGAGAACAGGCTCGGGTGTGTATTCCTTGATGGGCGGCAGCTTGGACAAACGCTCGGCACATTTTTTTATTAGCGCATCGGTACCATGTGCAATTGCTGCCATCATAGGGAAAAATTCATAACCCTGCTCACGCACAGCGGCGGCAACCCTTTCAACCGATTGATCATCGGTGAGATCACATTTGTTGCCGGCAATAATCATAGGACGGGACGCCAGCTCAGGGTTGAATTCGCGTAGCTCTTTGTTGATGGCAGCAATATCCTCCAGCGGATCACGTCCTTCGCTGCCCGAAACATCCACAACATGAATCAGCAGACGGCAGCGCTCGACATGTCGCAGAAAATCATGACCCAGTCCCACGCCTTGACTTGCGCCTTCAATAATGCCGGGAATATCCGCCATGACGAAGGATACCCCTTCGGATACTCTGACAACACCCAAAACAGGGGTTATGGTGGTGAAATGATAGTTTGCCACTTCAGGGCGGGCCTCGCTTACTACAGCAAGCAGCGAGGATTTCCCGACATTGGGGAATCCCACCAGTCCGACATCGGCCAGCAGCTTGAGTTCCAGCCTTATCTCATATGACTCCCCCGGTATACCCGGCTTTGCAAAGCGTGGAACCTGCCTTGTCGGGGTTGCAAAATGACTGTTGCCCCAACCCCCGCGGCCACCTTTTGCAGCAATAAACGGTTCATCCCCCGAAATGTCTGCCATCAGACGTCCGCTTTGATTGTCATAAACCAATGTCCCACGCGGAACCGGTATGATAATGTCGCCGCCGGCCTTTCCGAAACAGCGCTTGCGTCCGCCCGGTTTTCCGTTTTCAGCCAAGAATTTTCTTTGATAACGGAAGTCTGAAAGAGTATTTATACCATCATCTACAGTAAATACCACATTACCGCCCTGTCCGCCGTCTCCGCCATCGGGACCTCCGGCGGCAACATATTTTTCACGGTGAAAGGAAACTGCGCCGTCTCCCCCGTCTCCGGCTTTTATTTTAATTATCGCTGTATCAATAAACATATGCGGCTCCTTAAGTATAAGGGATTCGATTGTAGTGTCCACAGTCTGCATTAAACGCTGGAAAATTCGTTCACCTTATAGAATACCCAGATTTTTTACGAAAAAATCAATCGGTTTGGCAACATATTCTTCCAAAAAGAAATGTTTAAAAAAATCCCCGCCTGAAGCGGCGGGGATACGGTTCAAAAGGCATATAGCGGTGCAAACATTATTGCTCCGCAGCATATACGCAAACACGCTTGCGATCCTTGCCCATACGCTGAAATCTGACTTTCCCGTCAACCAGCGCAAACAAGGTATCATCGGAACCGATGCCGACACCGTCACCCGGATGGATGTGTGTGCCCCGCTGGCGAACAAGGATATTACCAGCCAGCACAAACTGACCGTCGGCGCGCTTGACACCGAGACGCTTTGATTCGGAATCGCGTCCGTTTTTTGTAGAGCCGACGCCCTTTTTATGAGCAAAAAGCTGAATGTTTATTTTAAGCATTTGTTACACCTCCGTAAATCACCTTGATATTGTGTGGGTACTGTTTTTGCATTTCTGATAGATGCAGGCGAAAGCCTTCCAGAACATCACGGCAACGATTGGCTTGGCTGTCGGTCAGTATAACCCGGAGAAAACCCTCGCGCTCCTGAATATCAGCCGGTACACCCATAATCTCGGTAATGGTATTGGCAGTCATCAGCGCTGCGGATGACACCGCTGCACAGACAATGTCTCTGCCAAAACATCCGAAGCCTGAATGACCTCTCAATTCAAAACCGACCAGAATGCCCTGCCTTATAAAAAACTTACTCCGCGTCATTGGCCTTTTCTTCAGCCTTTGCCTTAGGGGCTTTGGCGTGGATGGTTTCAATCTGCACCTTTGTATAGGGCTGACGATGGCCCATCTTGCGCTTGCTTCCCTTCTTGGGGCGATAGGTGAAAACGGTGATCTTCTTGCTTTTTCCGTTTTTCAGCACACGCGCTTCAACGCTGGCACCCTTAATGTTGGGCTTGCCCAGCTTGAGCGTTTTGTCGTTGTGGAGAGCAATCACATTTTCAAATGTGATTGTAGATTCCTCGGCGGCATCCAGCTTTTCAATGTACAGAACATCGCCGCTCTGCACCTTGTACTGCTTGCCTCCGGTTTCAATAATGGCATACATTTGTGGAAAGCACCTGCTTTTCTTTAGGACTCGCTGTTATAGGCGGGGCAAACACCCACTTACATGCCCGGAACATGCGGCATTCGACATTGTAACATGCCAAAAAATAAATGTCAAGTAATCTAAACCTTTATGAGACATAAAATAA
>DHOG01000199.1 GCA_002410715.1 Ruminococcaceae bacterium UBA5396
CTTCGGCATTAATTTAACCATCCTTTCAAGTCCAATTGTTTGCCTGCAAAGGGAAATAGAACAGTCGTGAAACATTCATTCAAACTATTCCTCTTTAACAAGGCTTTGGCGAAGCTCTTCATCCATCTGTGAGAGAACGCGCTCATATTCTTCATCAATCGCATCCTCGGAGACATATTTAAAGCGACCGATACGCTCACGCACCGGCAGTCCGGCAAGCTTCTCGATATCGGCACCTGATTCCAGGGCTTGGTTTGACTTGTCAAAATATTTTAGGACAAGCTGCATCATGCGATACTGCTTATGCAAGGAGGTATAGGTGTCTACCTCATGGAAGGCGAGCTGGTGTAGAAAATCCTCGCGAACCGAGCGTGCCGCTTCCATTTTGAGACGGTCGGGTGCAGAAAGGGCATCCATACCCACAAGGCGCACAATTTCCTCAAGAGCGGCTTCATCCTGCAGCAGACGCATGATTTGCCCGCGCAGCGTCATCCAGTCGGGCGCAACATTCTTTTCATACCATCCCGCAAGCGAGTCGGTATAGAGGGAGTAGCTTGTCAGCCAGTTGATTGCAGGGAAGTGACGCTTATATGCGAGGGAGGCATCCAAGCCCCAGAAAACCTTGACAATACGAAGGGTTGCCTGTGAAACAGGTTCTGAAATGTCACCTCCGGGAGGTGATACAGCGCCGATTGCCGAAAGAGCGCCCTCACGACCGTCAGAGCCTAATGAAATAACACGTCCGGCGCGCTCATAGAACTGCGCCAGTCGGCTTCCGAGATAGGCGGGATAGCCTTCTTCACCCGGCATTTCTTCAAGTCGCCCGGACATTTCACGAAGCGCTTCCGCCCAGCGGGAGGTAGAGTCAGCCATCAAGGCGACCGAATAACCCATGTCACGGAAATATTCCGCAATGGTAATTCCGGTATATATTGATGCCTCACGCGCCGCAACCGGCATATCCGATGTATTGGCGATGAGAACTGTTCTTTCCATAAGAGATTGACCTGTGTGCGGATCAATAAGCTCAGGAAATTCGTTGAGAACATCAGTCATTTCATTTCCGCGCTCACCGCAGCCGATATAAACAACAATATCGGCATCTGCCCATTTTGCAAGCTGATGCTGGGTTACGGTTTTACCGCTGCCGAACGGCCCGGGAATGGCGGCGACACCGCCTTTGGCGATGGGGAAAAGACTGTCGATGACACGCTGACCAGTAATCAGCGGCATTGAGGGTGAAAGCTTTTTCGCATACGGACGGCCCTTACGAACCGGCCAACGCTGCATAAGGTTTAGGTCACGTTTGATTCCGTCATCAGTTGACAGGACAGCTACTGTTTCAATTACTGTGAAATCACCTTCGGCAATGTCGGATATAGTGCCAGACATGCCAACCGGTACCATAATTTTATGAAGCACAACCTCTGTTTCCCGTACCGTCCCGATTACGTCGCCCTCTGCCACCTTTGCACCTGATTGTACCGTCGGAACAAAGTGCCACTTTTTACTGTGATCAAGTGCAGCAACCTCAATACCCCGGTTGAGACGGTTGCCGGAAATCTCCATGATTTTCGCCAGCGGACGCTGAATACCATCGTATATCGTGCTGATTAGGCCCGGACCCAGTTCCACGCTTAAGGGAACCCCTGTTGATTCAACCGGCTCACCTGTTCCCAGACCGGCAGTTTCTTCATACACCTGTATGGAAGCACGATCACCGTGCATTTCAATGACCTCGCCAATCAAGCGCTGTTTGCTGACACGAACCACATCAAACATATTGGCATCACGCATCCCTGATGCAACAACCAGCGGTCCCGATACCTTTACGATCGTTCCTTTAGCCATAAGCAGAACACCCCCAAAAGATCTGTTTTTCTGTTTCTGTTCAATCCCAGTCGGAAATTATATCGGAACCTACGGCGCGTTCCACCGACTTGGATACGCTCCTCATTCCCATTCCTGTATTGCCTGAAAGGCCGGGAATGGGTACAATAATCGGCACCGGACAATCTCTGAAAGCATCCAGTTCGTTTTCGAGCTGGATAGCAAGCTCCTCGGTAATATAGATTACCGCATATTCGCTCTCCGCCAGATTTCGAATGGTTTTTCCTGCCTGGGTAGGAGAATCAGCAGGGAAGATGTCAATGCCAACTGCGGCAAAGCCGTATATGCTGTCCCGGTCTCCGATGGCTGCAACTTTATACATACAGTTTGCGCATCCTTTCTCTTATTACGGCATCATCCATTCCATGGCGCTTGCCCGAAAGAAGAATCCGGATGTTGCGAAGTTCTGTCTCGCATGCGATATAGTAAGCGGCAAGAGGTTCAGGTCCTAGAAAGATGGATTTTGCTGTTTGAACGCGTTCCATCAGACCATCATCAAACCATTTTTCGAATGCTGATAGGGAAAACTCGCCGTTTTCGCCTTTGCCAAGGGTCTGGGCGGCGCCGTCATAAGGTGTGGAACCAAGATATTCTTGAATTGCTTCTTCCCCGGCAAGAGCGGCGGAAATCAGTGCTTCTTTATCGAGGGTGCGGCATTCGCAAAGTGCGGTATCCAGGAAATGTTCATTTTTATTGGTTCTGCATGCTCTGACAGCGGTCTTGACGTTTGCCGATACGCATAAAAGCTCGGAAGCATATTGAACCAGCTGGCTCTCCGAGTGGCTTCCCGAATCGCAAATGGCAGCAAGAGCTGCGCAATCAACCATGATATCGACATATTGGCCGTCATGGGTGCGCACAAACACATCATAGGCCTGTCTTGCTGCTTCACACATATTGGGATGAGGTAAGTTATCATACTGTTTGTCTGAAACCAAATTCATTATTTCTTCCGCATCATATAGACAGGGTCTAATCAAATAGCGATCGGGAGAAGTGTTTGTAAAACGGCATTTTAGTATTGCCTTTAGGTTGTGAAAGTCATTTTTCAGAATCAGGGCGTCAAGCAAACCGGGCAGGGGAGTGATCTCATTCAGGAGTGACCAGCTGTCTATCAGCCTTTTTTGAAGCCGGTCATCGTCATCGCCGGAATCTACCGAAAGCCAGCCGTGTTCCACAAGCTGGCGTCTGACATCTTTATAAGTGCGAGTGGATAAAAGCTGCTCAAGAAAATCAGTACTTAACAGCGTTTTTTCTTTGATACGCACTGTTGCCACAGCGTATGCATATTTTTCCTGTGTCAACGTCATCCCCCTTTTACCGTTTATAAAGGCAGCTGGAGCCTATCAAAGCCACCATTATAAGAACAGAATCCTGTTTATCTCATCCTTCAAGTCGTCCTGCATTGATTCTATCAGAGAATCAATGGTACAGTTTTGCTCAATATCACCGTAAACCAGAATAAACCCGCCCGGCTCAATCGCCGCAGTTTCCATTTTGAGCGATGCGCCTTTTTCATGAAGCATTTGGTTGAGTGATGTTTCAAAATCTGAGGGCAGACGAGCTTGGTCTTCCGGCGACAGACGAAAAACACCGCTGCCGCTTTTTGCATAACGCAGCGCAATCTTTTTAAAAGCCTCGGAATATTCGCCGTCGGGCAGTGATTTTATCTCGGCAGCCGCCTTGTCCATTACTTCGCGGATGATGGCGATCTTCTCGGCAAGGACGGCGCGGCTTTGTCCGCTCTGTGCGGTGGATTCCGCTTTTTGCAGAATGATTGCTGCCTGTTTTTCAGCCTTATTCAATATTTCTGAAGTAGCCGCACTCGCCTGTTGCCGTGCCTGCTCACGGATGGCATCTGCCTCCCGTTCAGCTAGGGTAATAATCTCATTACACTGTTTAACAGAGTCGTTTTGAATTTTTTCAAGAATTTTTTCAAGTCCTGCCACGGTCAGCCCTCCTTTCGGGTAATAAGCCATGAACAAAGATGTATCAGTAAGAGCCGCGCTTATATCTTGTTGATGTTCATGACCATTAGGAAAGAGATGATGAAGGAAAGCAGTGCATAGAATTCTACAAGGGTTGCCGAAATGATAGCCTTTGAAGACTGATTGGGACTTTTTGAAACGATGCTGACACCGGTGACTGCAACACGTGCCTGCGCAACGGCTGAAATCCAGCCTCCAATTGCAACCGGCAGAGAAGCCACAAGATACCCTACTCCCTGCGTAAAGGAAACGTCCTGTGCTGTACCCAGAATTCCGATACCGTTCAGTATCATAACCGCAACGACAAAGCCGTAAAGTCCCTGTGTTCCGGGCAGAAGCTGCAAAATAAGAAGCTTGGCGAATTTTGAAGGATCCTCGATTACAACAGCCGCCGATGCTTCACTCACCATGCCTACGCCCTTTGCAGAGCCTATACAGGCGAGAAGGGCAGCAAGCACCGCTCCCGCTATAGCAAGTAAAATACCCATCTGATTAAACATTTGTGTTTTCCTCCTTAAATTTATAATGCTTTGTATTAACTTTCAAGGGCGAATAAAGTCTTCCGCCGCCCTCATAAAACTTGCTGAAAAACTCCACATACTGCAGACGGTTGCAGTGAACATAAGCACCCAAGGCGTTAATGCTAAGATTGATTGCATGTCCGGCAATGAAGACAATGATAAAAAGGGGGATTCCTGTAATACCTTTGCCACCCATGGAACCGATTGTATTCACCACAGTTCCGATAATCCCGGTTACCAGTCCTAAAGCCATCAGGCGGCAATAGGACAGAATGTCGCTGAAATAGCCGGTGATTCCGTAAAGACTGCCCAAGCCGCCCAAGATCTTGCCGGGAATACTCGGCGACGAACGGCCTTGCGTCAAGAGCAGCCCTGCTGCACCTGTCACGGCAACAACAACACCGACCGTATCCAGAGAAGGAACCGATACCATTGAAGATGCCAGCACCATTACAATCCCGGCAAATACAACCCACCAAAACCCAATATCAAATATGGCACCCAGCCTGTCACCGTTACTCCACAGCATATAGAATTTGACACCCAGACCTACAACGATCTGTACAAACCCAAGCACAAAGCTGAGAATTAACAATTTCATTGGATCTGCCACCGGATCGAACCAGAGGGGAGACAGGCTGATTTCCTGTCCAAACAAACCGACTTTCAGAACAAAACTTCCGAACCAGCTGCCAAACAATGAGCCCCAGAACACTGTGGATAAGCCGCATAGCATAAATTTCTGCATATTGCGTTTCATGTTCCCCTCGGGTTTTTTGAATTTCAATATCAATCCGCAGGCGAGTGCCATAAGAACACCGTAGCCGGCATCTGACAGCATTAATCCAAAAAACAAATAGTAGAAAAAAGACATGACGGGGTTGGGGTCTACGTCAGTTTTTGAAGGCATGTTATAGGATGATGTAATATCCTCAAGTGCAGCAGCGGGCATAGAGTTTTTAAATGCTACAGGAGGATCATCCTCTTCATCAGGCTCGGTAACAGTTACGTTCAATATGTACTTTTCATTGAGTTCCTGGGCAAGTGGATCGGCACTTTCTGCAGGAATATATCCTTTGATAATCATGGTTTGGCGGGTAATCGCAATATCCTGCAATGCTCTATATTTATCGGCACGCATTGACAAATAATCAAGCGCAAACAGAAGCTGCCGTCGCATATCTGCCCGGTTTTGGATGTGGGAGGTCAGGCGTTTGATTTCCTTTTCCAGCTCATCCGCTGTCCGCCTATATTCCTCAATTAAATCCGAAGGTGGTTTATCGGTCAGGATGAGTGGCTGTGCAAATCCTATTTTCCTCAATGCCTGCGTACAGAGCTGCTTATAGTCTTGATGACATAGAATAAAAATCCCGCTTTGCTCACGGAATGAAAAAACAATCTCTACCTCTGCAGGTATATCGGTATTCGGATCAGGTTTCAAGGACTCAAGTAGTTGCTCTCTGTCCCATTCGCCGGGCAGCGTTCCGATAAAGGCAGTAGTGAGCGCAGTCCCTTTAAATTTTGTGGCAACTTCAAGCGTGCGCCAAGATTCCAGTGATTCGGCGTATTGAATACGTGCTTTTAGATTGGCGCGGTTTTCAGATATTTTTTGGTGAATCCTTTGCAGCTCATATGCATTATGAATAATTTGATCGGCTTTTTCAGCCAGTTCCTCAAATTCTTGAGTTGAAATCGGTGTTCGGGGCTCGAACGAGGTGAGCAACGACTTTTTCTCGGGAGCATATTCGTCCAGTATTGCAAGCGACTGCTGCACAGTGGTTGAATTTCGTTCAAAAAGCTGTATGCTTTGTGATGTATCGAATGTATCGATACCTTTTTGTTGTTCGGTATTTTCATATTGAGTTAAGTCGACAATACCACGGCGCTGCAGAAGTTCAACAACAGACTTGCCATCGGTTAGAAGTGCAATAATTTCAATATGTTTCATGCTCACCTTGGCCATTTACATCCCTCCACGGCCTGTATTTGACAATAGCAAATGTTATCCGATTACAGCTGATATAACCGAGTGCACTGCTTTGTCCAACTTATCACTTATCTCGGCACGGAGCTGCAAGCACTGCTCGCGTCCTTTGTGTTCTCCTTCTTGAATAATTGTTTTTGCTTGTTGTCCTGCCTGTGCAAGCATAGACTCAGCTTGGTTGTCGGCTTTAGATTTTTCTTTGGCAATAATTGCTGATGCGTCAAATCCTGCCTTTGTTCTAATAGAAGCCGCTTTTTGGTTAGCCTCCTGTTCAGCCTTCCGCGCAGTCTCTTCCGCTTCAAGTACTTTTTTGACATGTTCTGACACCATAAAAACGCCTCCTGTATTGTTACTATAACGCGAAAGGGCAGAAACACCCCTTAAGGGAGTTTACTGCCCATGCTTTATGATATATATAATAGCCGCTGTTGAAAGTGGCATGATATGGTTTTGAAATTTTCTCCGTGTAATTCTCCGTGTAATTTACGGCTGCCAATTTTAGCATATTTACAGTATCCTATTCGCTAAACTTTTTAACTTTCTATAGAAACTTTTCTATAGAAACTATTAATTGCATAAATTATATACTACATTATAGTAGCATGTTTATATTAGCATGTCAAGAATCATAAACCGTTAGGTTCTTTTCTTCTTTCCGTGAAAAGTTACGCAAAAAGAGAAGGACAGGAAAGTTTAAGTTTCCCCACAGCAAAAAAAATAGCGGCAACATATCCCTCAATGGTGCGGAATCCTCTTGCACGGCGTTTTGCAGATTGTATTATGCTGTTAATCCCCTCGGCGATTGCGTTTGTGAGTCGGTGAAAGAAATAGGAAAGAATTTGTTGCTTGTATTTTTTAGCGTATTAGCAACTTGTTTCATCGGTTCCAATCGACTACGACGAAGCCAACTAATCAATTTGTTAAAGACTACTTTTCCATCCTCATTACTCTCACATCGGTACATTGTATCCAGACTTTGAACCATACGGAATGCCCTTCCTGTTTTAGGAAACTCTTTGCTGATTGCTTGTAGCTTTTCGCTTTGCTGCTCTGTCATTCGGGTTTCGGGAATCATTAAAAGCTTTTTTCCTACGTCTCGTTTACGGCTGCGCTGCTTTCCCTGCTCCTCACGCCTAACCTGATCCATCGCTTTCAGCATAAGCTGTTTGACATGGAATTTATCAATGGTTACGGTCGCTTTGGGAAAGCACAAATTCACTCCGCTCATATATGCTCCGGACATATCGCATGCAACCTGCCGGATCTTTTCGCAGTCGCCGCCCTTTTCTATTAATTGTAGAGAAAATGCTTCTACATTTCCCGAGCTCCGTCCCTCATCAGCATAAATTACTCGCCGAGCCACTGCATCACTGACAATAGTCACATAGCTTTGTCCCCGCTTGAATGATGTTTCGTCTATACAAATTGCCCGAACATTGCTCAAATCTTCCTCTTTAACCGCCTTAAACACCCAGTACCGCAAGATTCCGGTTGCCGATGTATGGCTGATTCGTAGCAGTTTGCGAGCATTTTCCACCGGCATAGATTTCATCAAAAGCATAGCATAGCTCTCAAAAAGCAATGTGTACCGGCTGTTCGGTCTTGCCCATGGTGCAGTCACAACATGGATGCCATGTTCCTTACACTTGATTCTTGGTCGGCGGCAATGAACAAAGCATGGGAAAACACCACATCCCCATGTCGCCATACTCTCTCTTTATCCTCATCATCATATCGTTCGCACAACTCTCCGCATTCCGGGCATGGGTACTTTGATGTCTTGCGAGCCATTACTGTCACATGTACTTCGCGTTTTTCTTCGTCAAATTCGGTCTGCTCTATTTTCCACGGTTCAACTACACCAATGGATTGAGCAAACATGCTCTCGTAATTTTCAAATCCTTGCATTTTCATCACCGCGAAAATTATACCACTTTCACGGAGTTAGGAAAAGAGCCAAACCGAAATTGCTTAGTGTAAAATAATAATTGGCA
>DHOG01000106.1:0-130 GCA_002410715.1 Ruminococcaceae bacterium UBA5396
TTGCTCAATGCCGCACAGGTAAAAAGCATGACGGGCAATGACACCTTAAATGCGCGTTTCTTACATGAAAACTCTTTCGATTTTGCTCCGCAGTTTAAGCTGTATGTCAACACCAACTATCTGCCTGTCA
>DHOG01000106.1:318-2860 GCA_002410715.1 Ruminococcaceae bacterium UBA5396
TCAACACCAACTATCTGCCTGTCATCAACGACATGACGCTGTTCACCAGCGGGCGTGTACTGATAGTTCCTTTTGACAAGCATTTTGAGGAATGGGAACAGGATAAGACGTTGAAATCAGAGTTCGGCAAGCCGGAGACGCAGAGCGCCATCCTCAACTGGCTGCTTCAAGGTTACATTATGCTCCGCGAGGAGGGCTTTACCTTGCCACAATCGGTCATCGACGCGACAAACGAGTATTCCCACGACAGCAATAAGATCCAACTTTTCGCGGATGAATGCCTTGAAGAGCGGGGTGATGCCGATGTAAAGACCGCCGAGTTGTACGCTGCCTACCGAGAATGGTGTGCTGTCAATGGTTGCTACCCGGAGAGCAATCGTAACTTCAATCAAGCGCTGCGCTCCTTCGGCACCGTGCTTCGCAAGCGCCCTGCCGGTGGTGGAGACAAGACCACACTGCTCATCGGTTACAGGCTGAAAAAGACGTATTTATAACGTGGCACTCTGTGGCAAGAAATTATGATTATTTCCTATAGGAAAACAACTTTAGAAAACAACCATAAAAACCTGCCACAAGTGTCCCCAAGATGTTAAGGAGGTGGTGCCTATGCTTGTGTGGACATGACATTCCGACGAATGCGTCACTGTGACCCACATAAAAAAACCATGGGGTGGGGGTATCAGAATCTCTACAGCTTTTTAAAGCGGACAGCGGCGTGGGGCAACGCGTAAGAAATCGCGGTTTCAAACGGGGTATATGCCCCGAATTCAAACAAAATTTAGGAGGATAACAACTATGTTAACAACTGAAACGTATTCCAGAGCATTCTGGAACAGCATGAGAAGCAAAAATACGGATGGTAGCGTTCTCAAAGAAGGTGCCAATCTTGCCAATGGATCATACTTTTTGCCCGAAGCAGCGTCAGAAAAATATGCGGCGGCATTGGCGAAAGAAAACCTGTTCCGTAGAATGGCTACATTCGTGAGAGCGACAACGAGTGGCGGTAAAATCATTACATCGGATACGCCTGTAGATGCGGACTGGGTTGGCGAAGGTGGGGCGGTGCCCGAGGCAGAACTGACAGCAAAAAGAATCGCGCTGGGCGAACATAAACTCGCTTGCATCTCGGTTTTGGACAGCAATTTCGTTCACGACACGGGATTCAACATCTCGGACTATCTGACTCGCGACTTTGCTCGTATCTTCGGCAAAGCGGAGGAGGATGCATTCCTCAACGGTGATGGAATTGGCAAGCCCAAGGGCGTCCTGCACGCCACAGAGGGTGCGGATGTGGGCGTTACAGCGGCTTCTGCAACGGATATCGCCTTTGATGAAATTCACAAGCTATACTTTTCGCTGAAACCGGAATACCGTTCCAATGCAATATGGGTCATGAATGACAAGACGGCGCTGGCCTTACGTGAACTCAAGGACAGCACAAACAACTATCTCTGGCGCGGTGCGGCAGACACACTGCTCGGCAAACCTGTGGTTATCTCTAACCATATGCCCTCTGCGGAGAGCGGTGCAAAACCCGTCGTGTTCGGTGATTTCAAGTATTACTGGGTTGTCCAGCGTCAGCCGCTATCCATCCGGGCACTGCACGAGAAATATTCCTTTGCCGATAAGATCGGATACTTCGGTATGGAAACGCTGGATGGCTGCCTGATTCGCTCTGAGGCAATCAAGGTTCTCCAAATGACAGAATAACAGCAGGGCGCGGCGCTGGGTCTGGTACTCAGGCTCAGTACCGCAAACCATAGCATAGACGGGAGGTGACGCTTATGGACAGAAAACCGAATAGCCGTATTACACGCAAAACCATAGGCGGCACCGTCTATGTTGTGGAATCATTGGTAAGCGATACGGCAAAAGAAACGGTGTATGACAAGGTTATGAGGCTCGTTACATCGGACGCAAGCAGCCGAATAAAGTTATCCGATAGTTCAGGTTTATGTCCGCAAATCGACTCGACTTCTTCAAAATAGTACGGTAATATACATGCTGCCTACGCTTGAAGACTGTCGGAAACGGAGGATGATTAAATGTATAGACAGTTTACAAGTGGCAAGCACACACAAACCAAGGCTATAGACACCACAAAAGTCACGGCTCTTTACTGCAGATTATCCCGTGACGACGAGCTTGCGGGAGACAGCAATTCGATTGTGAACCAGAAGGCTATTTTAAAGAAGTATGCGGATGACAACGGTTTTCTCAACACAGAATTTTATGTAGATGATGGATACAGTGGAACGAACTTTGAAAGACCGGATTTCCAGCGTATGATAGCCGAAATGGACGAAGGCCGAATCGGCACGATTATTGTAAAAGACATGTCGAGGCTGGGGCGAGATTATCTGAAAGTCGGCTATTACACCGAAGTCGCATTCCCCAATGCCGATGTGCGCTTCATTGCCGTCAACAACGGCGTGGACAGCGCAAACCAGCAGGAAAGTGATTTTACTCCCTTTTTGAACATCATAAAAGAGATATTTTCATAAAGAATGGTATGAAATTTCAACAGCAAGCCAATGGTAGT
>DHOG01000142.1:0-160 GCA_002410715.1 Ruminococcaceae bacterium UBA5396
AACCCTTGATGAAACCGGATTTTTTCCTACAAGTGCTTTACTACGCCCGTTTGTCAAGCAAACAAGAATAGGGTACGACCTGGAACTGATCCTCGTTGGTATGTAGAAATTCGATCAGCGAATCGAGCTTTTGGCGTGAGTAGGACATCTGCGTTCCATT
>DHOG01000142.1:475-9460 GCA_002410715.1 Ruminococcaceae bacterium UBA5396
AGGGAAATATGCTGACTCGTTGCGGCGCAGCAGGATTACGTTGTCGGATGTGCGGATATTCTCAAAGCCCCTCTTGATCAACAGCGGTATCAGATACGGGTTGCACTCTCCGAGCGGGGTTATGATCATGTTCATTCCCTTTTTTAAGAAATGCGAATTTAACCACTCCCTTGCGCGCAAATATTCGAAAAACATCTCGTCGCAACGGTCATACATACCCTCCTGATGGGAGTAAGAATGATTCAATATGTCCCATCCTTCCATATACAACTGAGCGAGTTGCTCATAGGACATGTATTCCCTCTCGCGCACCATACCGGGGATTACGGCGACACTTCCCTTGTATCCATATTGCTTTAGTAGTGGGTAAGCTTCCGAATACACAGAGCTCCAGCCATCATCAAACATGAACACGACCTGCGTCTTTGATTTATCAACAAAGAAAGAGTGCGTATCGCTGCCGGAATAATTGCAAAGCCTCAGCATCACCACAATGTCGTTCAGCCCGTCGCGCAGGCGGGGATACGTTCCCGGATACATCAGCAGCGCAAAGCATATTGCAGCCATCACAAAAGTGCAGCAGAGCTTTTTCAAAACCAATCTCCTTTCGTCTACGGCGAAGCGGGCATGAAAACCGCTTGCAGCCTTGCGGATGACGTTAGATTAAAAGTGAGCTTCTCGCTCTCCGTTACCGCCGTGCCTTCCCATCCGGCGAAACGGAAGCCTTTTGCCGGAACAGCTTCCAGCGTGATAGGAATATCGGAAAAGTAAAAGCCCGTAAACTGCTGACTTTCTGCGCCGAGCAAAAGCGTATTCAATCGAACGGAACCTTCGCCTGAAACGGAAATCTCAAGTCTGTTCACCTTTGAAAGCCCGAAATAATCGCTAATATGGTTACGAACGGCATTGGGGCGGTTTTGCACAAATGTGCGCATGCGCTCGATTTCGGACAGGTATCTTTCCATGCTTCCGTGGTGCAGATTCCATCTGAGAATATGCTGTGGCACATAAGGCAGATAGACTTCGAGCAGGGAATCAAGCCGCCTCCGCACGGTTTCTGCGCTGTAGGCTGTGTTTAAAAGGTCGCTAAACCTCAAGATGAATTTAATTTTGAATTCCTCGTTTGTCAGCAATGTTCTCAGCATGACAGTAAACTCATCACCGTTATACCACTTCTCGCTTCCGACGGCTGTTGCATTTGCAAGCGAGTTTTCCTCATAGCTATTGTAAAATAGTCCAAAGCCGGTATCCAGATCGTATACAAGCCAACGCCATCTCCCATCCTGACCGTAAGGGGCTTGCGGGTCGTAAGTTCCGATGCGCTTCCTCCATATACGGACATTGTTTGCGAGCCAGTCATTGTTCCCGCAATAGATTTGCAAAATAATATACTCGATATAATTATCAATATCGATTTGCGTTTGCACATACGCATAGTTCTCGGGCTTTCTCATATCCGCGCTTTCAATGAAAGAAATTAGTTCCGCATATGGGAATTCATCTCCGGCAAAGCCCTCCTGCACCTCGTCGCCTATGCTGCCCGTCGGATTTTTTACGATGACAACATCCTCTGCGTCAAAGCCATATTTGCGCGCAAGATAATTTGCGTTGTACAGGGTGCGTATGTTATAGATCCCATAATATTCGCCGTTGATATATGCGATACAGGGGCAAGAAGCTTGCAGGTCAAGCTTCTCGGGATCGGCAAGGCTTTGAATAAGGGCATCGCGAAACAAGGAATACTTGGCGTCGGTAGCCGAGTTTCGAAGTATCACGCCGCTAAGCGGCATAAATGCGCCTGTACCTTCGGAAAAGAAGTCATATGCGAAGATATTTCGAATATCATAATCGGAATCCGCAAGAAGGCTCAGACACTTATTGGGTTGGTCGAGCGAATAGCCGCCGTGGGTGCGGATGCCGATGCCCTGGGATATACAAGGCTTTCCTTGGGGTGAAAATAACTCGAGATATGCAGGTCTCTCCCATAGCTTTCCTTCCTGATTGTAATTCGCGGGCAGTCCCCGTGCGCCCGCTGTTTCCGGGTGTGCCGCCAGCCAGTCGCCGTTCACCTTTCCGGGAACATAGATTCCGGTTTCATAGTCAAACAAGTTTGCGGGGGAGGTCGAGATGGAGATTACGGGTATGTCGTACCGACCGTATATCCCGCCGTCCACAAAAAACGTTTCTGTCACGGTGTTGCTTTTGGGGTAGCCGGATTTGTATGCGCGCGCGCGGATGACGTAGGGTTCTGCGCGCTTTGTCAGAAGGAAGGGTTCCTTATATAGGGCGGAATCCATCGAGGGTTCGGAGCCGTCAAATGTATAGCGTATTTGCGCGCCGTCTTTACAGGAAAGCTCCACCGATGTATCTTCCTCATAAAATCCCGCAGGCAGGGTGAACGTGGGCGTATCGAGCCGTTGCCCTTGTTTATCTTCGGTCAGCGGTTCGCTGTTATTGCTGTCGCCTGCTGTGCATCCGTCGAACCAATACAGCGTGTCGCTCCCGTCCGGCAGCCGCCCGTATGATATGTTCTCGTTCATATGCCCGAAGACAAGCGCTGTGCGCCAAGCGAGGGTGGGTGAGGTAAGCACAGCAATGTTATCGTTTGCGCGGAGCCTGAAATTGGCGTGCGCGCTTTTTTCATCCACCTGTCTATCCTTGCCGGATGTCCATATCGTAATGTAGCCGCTCGGCTCGATCCGCATAGCCGGGAAGATCCACCGGAAGGGTTCCTGCGGGTCGTCAGATAAACCGAAACCCTCAAGATCCACCGCTTCGTCCGAGGCGTTGTACAGCTCGATGAAACCGGAAAAGCCACCGTCGCCTGCCTGAATCAGACCCTTGTTCAGCGGCATGACCTCATTGATCACAACGCTGAAGCGTTCAAGCGGCAACACAGCGGAATGTACTGTGAAAATGATGTTGTCCAGACCGGTGCAAAGAACAGCCCCCAGACAGACTATCCCATAGAGTATCTGTTTAAAACGTTCCTTCCGCATCAAATACCCCCATCTAGCCTGTTACTTCACCCGAGAAGGAGACAAGGTTAACCTGGTTAACGCCCAACTCGCTGTTGTTCGAAAAATGCTCTGCCAGTACATAGGGGCGTTGCTTTTTCAAGTAGACCTCGTACGTCATCTCCATATAATCAAAGCTGCTGTTCTGCATGCGAAGCTTATATTTGATGCCGAACCCCTTGAGCACATCCTCTGCAGCCTCCTGCTGTATCCGGTTGCCTTTCAGTACTAAAAGGTAGCAGCAGTCCGAATGAACCGATTTGCTGAACAGGAAGATAAAAGCCGCAATGAACACACTGCCTACGACGGCGATTAAAAATGCGCCCGTACCTGCCGAAAGCCCCACGCCGATTGCCCAAAACAGAAAGGCAAGGTCGCGCGGTTCCTTGATGGCGCAACGGAAACGCACAATGGACAATGCGCCGACCATGCCGAGCGAAATAGCAAGGTTGCTGCCAATAAGCATAATAACCATAGCGGTTGTCATGGCGATCGCAACAACAGATACGTTAAAACTCAACGAATATAGAACCCCTGTGAAAGTTTTTTTATAAATGAAAAAGATAAAAAGGCCCAGAACCGTGGTTACGGCCATATTGAAAGCAATGGTTTCGAGGGTGTATGCGCTCGCTCCGTCAACGAGATAACGGAAAAGATCCAAATCGTTCATCTTGTATTCCTCCTAAATGTGTAATGTTTGGCGGCAGATGATGTATTTACTTATTGAAGTGCCTTGCAGGCCGATTTCCGAAAGTATGCTCCTCAGAAAATCAGGAATCACACGGCGGTATTTCACCTCAAGAATACAGCCTCGCTCATTCGGAACTCTTAGGCAGGGTGCACTTTTATCAAATAGGCGGGATGTGTCCATGGAAGCCCGCAAACCTCTGTCAATGGTGATACGTATATTTTCAAAAGGCAGCTCAAAGGCTTGTCTTTCATAATCGATCATTAGGATCGGCCGCAGGAGTTCGAGGCGGAAGCAGGCGTAGAATTTATTCGCTGCACCATGTGGTATGAAGGGGAGGAACGCCCAGTCGCCATTAATGAGCCTTGCCGCGTTCTGTCTGCCCAGCGGCATACTTTCCTTATGTACGAACGCGCCGCGTTTCCTCTTATGCTCGAGCATCACGGTATCGGCGGCGGTATCATAGATGCGCAAGCGGAGCTTCCTGCGATCGGTATATCCGTTCACTTTATCGTAATAGTCGCGGTTACCGGGTGTATCGAAGTATAAGCTCCGTATCCAGTACTGCCCGTCTGAGCCGGCGTGCCTGTCTGTGCTCATGATGCGCCGGAAATATTGTGCCAGCATGTACGCTTCGCGTTCACTAATGAGATATTTCACTTCGTGGCGGAATACATCGGAGACCGGATCCTTTTGCGCCTCCATAATTGCTCCCTCCTTATCGGGAATTATAGCGTATACGCGTTGTTGGTTCTGTTCAGCTTATCCCAGCTGGTCCTTTTCATCAGGTATGAGACGGTGCCTTTGATAAAAAAGACGATTCGCAGAAAGCTGAAAACAATGAGGTCTGTGCAAACCCCGAAGTACAATGGGCTCGTTTTGGTCCTCTTGCTTCCGCCTGCGTCGCTGTCCGCAGTTCGGAAGGAATCCGGACCGCGTCTGATTGCCCTGTATATCGCAACCAATGAATTTGCGATGTTAAACAGCACGGCAAGCCCTGAAAAAATAAGCAAGAGCGGAGGAATGCCGAAAAACACACGTATAGAAAGCAGCAGATAGTTGGTAAGGAAGGTCATCACAGCAATGGTACCGCTGAGGGTCGCGTCTGCAATCATGAAGAAGCAGATGCTTGCTTGAAAAAAATTCTTAATAAGAAAGTGCCTGTTATGGACGACCGCGTCCCAAAATGCCTTTTGCCATCTTACACGCTGTCGTCTGAGATCCTTCCAGGTCTGCGGGCACTCGGTATAGCATATCGCGTCCATCGTATAGGAAATAACTTTCCGATGATTCTGCGCGTATTCCTGCAGGCGTATGGTTATGTCGATATCTTCTCCGAGACCGTTCCTGAATCCGCCCACTTCAGTTAGCGCGGCCTTTCTGAACACACCGAATGCGCCGGAAATAATATTAAGCGCGTTGTTTACGGCCAACGAAGGCTTGTAGATGTAAAAACCCTTGATATAATCGAGCGCTTGAAGCGCAATCAACGGCGTTTTACACTTCTCCATAAGAAAATACTGCATCACATGTATCGCGCCGCCGGAGGCGATGACATCCTCATCTTGAAACGCACGGTTCATTACGTGAAGCGCGTTCTTTTCAAGTACGCTGTCTCCGTCGAGGGTTACGATGATTTCCCTACGGCTTAAAGCCATTCCTGCGTTAAGGCTGGCTGCCTTCCCACTATTTTGCTTATCAATAACGAATATGTTTGCGTATCTTGTCGAGCGATACACGCCCCGATAGCCTACACATAGCTCCACCTTTCCACATGGAAATGGTTCGAGCGCGAGCAGATCATTAAAAACTATCATAGTCTTGTCCACAGAGCCGTCGTTCACGAATATTATTTCATAGTCATCATAATCCAGGCGCAAGACGCCACAAAGCGTGTTCTTCAAGATCGCCGCCTCGTTATAGCAGGGTATGATTAGAGAAAACCCTAGCGCTTTTCGCGGGGCACGCTCAGGCTCTTTACGGTAGTAAAAGGAGCATATGAGGTGCAGCATTGCAAAAAAAGTGCTTAAAAACGTACATATGCTGACGATAGCTATGATCATCGCTTTTGACTCCGTTCCGGCTCAATGGTCCATGATTCTATAACGAAGGTTGCGGGAAACACGGTGGTTTCATCTGGAGAGCCCGCCCATTTACCGCCTACTGCCTGATTAACGATTAAATACATGGGCTCATCCGGAATGAATTTTGAGGTTTCAAGCATACACTCTCCATCAATAAACCAACGAAGCCGATCTTTGGTCCACTCGAGTTCGATAAGGTATGTATCCTTCTTTTCCACCTTTGTTTTGAAGAAATCCCGTGTTTGAACAGAACCGTTTATGTAATGAACCACGCCGTAAAACACATCGGACGCGCTGCCGATCATCTCGAATATGTCTATTTCGGGCAAGGCTTTATTCTCTGCGGGCAGGAGCCAGATAGCTGGGAACAGTCCTTTCCCCTCGGAAACGTTTATTACAAAGGAAAAATTGCCGTAAAGGTAGACGTTCGCACTCTCTACCATCCCTGAGGTATAGCGCTTATCCCCCATTAATTCTTCATTTGTGGTTATAATAACGCGCCTGCTGTCGAGATTCACATTGTTTGGGCTGTAATACTGAAGCTGGTCACCATAGCTTTCGCTTCGTTCAATGACCCGCCATTGTGAGGGCCCAACAGGTTCTGTTGCTATTGGTTCAGTAGAAATACCATTGCTTTCTACTAAATCGAGCATATCCTGCGACTCAGGCGCTGTTTCAACTTTATTCGATTTTGCCAAACCATCTTGCACTAACATCGGAGACGGTATGGATACAACATGGTCGGATTTGCTTTCACGCGCACTTTGCTCAGAAATAAATATGTCGATGCTTTCAATAATATATAAGATAAACACGCCGCACAGCAGTATCACGCACCACGAGATTATCAACCATTTCAACATTTTTTTGAGCATGATAGCAACGACCAATCCTTAGTACAATTATTGGTCTATCCATATGTTTGTTTGGTAAGATAAATGCATTCTTAAGTAGCAGAGTTTCTGTTGGTCATTCAAGATCCCCAAACGCTTCCTGAAAAACTTAATTTTCGCCAAGGGTTGATACTGGAGCAAACCGGCCTTCCGTTAGGCTTTTGCTGCTTTGCGGCCCTGCTCCACCAGGGCGGCCAACTTGCGTTTACTGGCATAGTCGAGGGGGAGACCGTTGATGTGTTGTTCCACAGCCGCATCATGCAGCTGCCAAATACGCACACGCAGCGCAAGAAGTTCTTCCGGGTTAGTGGAAAGATTTACAATTTCGCACTTTACTTCTTTAACCCGTTTGCCCATTTCATATCTCCTTTTTGCTATGCCTATGCTGCTTCAAGATTGTCCTAACTTTAGAAATCAAAATACTGTTTAACAGTGAGATGAAATGCGGCCATCTTCATAGAATTACAGGCAGTCGAAGACAAGATTCTTGGGCAAGTCTCTTTGCTATAGAAACAGATAGGGTTGCTTCTCTCCGCCCAATAGCAGAATACATTTGTTGCGAAATACCAACTTCATTTGTAATTTTCGTCTGCGGTTTCCATCCTCGTGCATTGATTATGCAGAGGAGCCTTACACGATCGTATTAAAAGAAGCCGTCCTGGAAGATGGCAATAACGGTGAAATTTACGAAGTCACGTATGATGAACAGGGTAGAACCGCCGAAGTGAAAGATAATATCTTCTGGCAATATAGTCTTGTTGATAAGAACCAGCAATTTGAATTTTATGGTGACAAGTTGAATATTTATCAACGGACGCATGCAACAAAGCTAGCTATTAACTGCCCCTGCAACTGTTCAGGCAAGCTATCCTCCAAGAACTGCTAAAGGTGGAAGGGCTATTTAATGAGAAAACTAATTTATTCCCGAAAATCCCTTTTTACCGGCAAGGGTGAAAGCGTTGAGAATCAGATCCAGCTTTGCATGGAATACGCTGCGTTCCATTTTGGTTCCACGGTAGAGGATTGCGATATATTTGAGGATGAGGGCTTTTCAGCAAAGGACACGGAGCGGCCACAATTTCAGGCCATGTTGCAAGCAGCGAGAACCGGCCAATACGATTGCCTGATCTGCTATCGGCTGGATCGCGTCAGCCGTAGCGTATGCGACTTTTCAATCTTCATTGAGGAACTACAAAAGCTGGGTGTAGCCTTTGTGAGCATTCGCGAGCAGTTTGATACCTCCACGCCCATGGGACGGGCCATGATGTATATCGCATCCGTATTTGCCCAGCTTGAAAGGGAAACACTGGCGGAACGCGTCCGGGATAATTTATATCAGCTTGCAAAAACGGGCCGATGGTTAGGCGGCGTCACTCCCTTGGGATATCGTTCGGAAGATAAAACATCTATTGAAAAGGGCAGAGAACGTACGCAAAGAAAACTCGTACCTGTTCCGCAGGAGCTGGATATTGTGAAAACACTATTTGAACAATATCTTGCCTTGCGCTCCCTTACGCAGTTAGATGCCTATCTTTTACAGATGGGCGTAAAAACCAGAAATCAGAAGCCGTTTTCACGCTTCGCAATTCGTAGCATTTTAGAAAATCCTGTTTATGCCGTTGCCGACCAGGATATGTATTCCTGGCTTACCGAAAACGGATATGAGGTATATGTGCCGCTGGCGGACTTTAACGGCACATCAGGAGTGATGGCATACTGCAAGACGGCGCAGGAGAAGCATAAAACAAACCAGCGGCGGCCACCGATTGATTGGATCGTTTCCGTAGGAGCGCATGAAGGCGCAATTGACGGGAAACGCTGGATCCAGGTGCAAGATATATTGCAGCGCAACAAAGAAAAATCACAACGCGCCCCCTTAAAAACGGATGCTCTACTTTCGGGGATGCTACGCTGCGGAAGCTGTGGCAGTTATATGCGGCCTAAAGGCGGGCGGATTTTGCAGGACGGAACAAAAGCCTTTTCATATGTCTGCGAGCTTAAAGAGCGATCAAAAGGCGCGTTGTGCAAGCGCGCAAACGCACCAGGCCAGCAAAGCGATGCCATAGTAATACAAAGGATAAACAGCATTGCCGGAGAGCGTGGAGAATTACTAGAAAAGCTTCAGACAGAGGTGCACATAACCGAAAAGGAGCACCAGGATATACAGGACGGCATCAATCATAATCAAGAGATCATAAAAAAAGTAAAAGAGCAGCTGAAAAATATTGCTCGGGCAATAGCCCAAAACAGCAATGCCGAGCTGGATGCCGTGCTGATTGCTCAAGCGGGTGAATACAGCGATC
>DHOG01000042.1 GCA_002410715.1 Ruminococcaceae bacterium UBA5396
GGTGGTTGGGTACACGGTTGATCATATAGATTTTTCGCAAAATCAACACGAATAAAAGAAACAGCGCCGTCAGTCCATCCATGTGTTTCATATCTATAAAGTTGCCTCTATAGCGGTAATGCTGAACTTTTGGTTTGTAGGGCGGCACATAGACCGCACTGTAATTTTTCAATATCCGCTGGGTGATTGCCTTCGGTGTGTAGCTCTCCCCCAAGGTTTTGAAACGTAGATTTTGTGTCATGCCCGGCGCACGGATGGTGGGATATTTGCGGTTGGGGTTAAAGTCCACGGAATAACCCCATTGTCTTAGCTTTTGATAAAACTGCCTGTCCGTCATCGATTGGCGGATGGAATCGTCAATATCTGTGCGTATGATGTTCCACATAGTCGGCTCGCCCCGCTCCTCGGCTTTCTGCAAATGCCGACTGCCCGAACGCTCCGGATTGTGTATCACCGACAGCCCATACTCAGCACAGATTTTGTCCGATTCCGCCCGTAGATGTTTGAAATACATGGCGTAATTGTTGTTGAGCTTTTTGCCGTCCACAAAGGATACCGAATTGATGACAAAATGATTGTGAACGCAGTGGGTGTTGAGATGGGTGGTAACCAGCACCTCATACCGCTCGCCCCAAATCCGCCTTGCCAGCTTGACACCGATTTCGTGGCACTTTTCAGGTGAAGCCTCATCGGGCAAAAAACTTTGATAGGCATGGTATGCCAGATTGCCACCGGGCTTTCCGAACCTCTGCTTTGTTGCCGTCATTTGCTCAAAGGCGATGTCGCCAATGCAGTTTACCCCTGTGACATAGAATTGTCGGGCAGTTTTTCTATCGTTGGCAGCGTATTCTAAAACTTCCCGCAAATCTTTGATTTCTTGCGGAGAATAGGCAGCGGGGTTAGCGGTTTTCAAATGGTTTTCCGCATAGTCCAGCACCCGCGCCAGATTGTCACGAACCGGCCATATCTTCGTTGTTGCCATTATTGTCACCTGCTTTTTTAGGCGAAATGGTTTCGGTCAATCGCTGTACCAGATATAAAATCCGCCGGGCAGCTTCCTCATTTTTGCGATAGTAAAATAGGTTGTAGGAATCGGACAGCACCTTTACCAATTCGCCGTACTGAATGGGCGGCAGAGCTTTCGGCTCATGACTGCTTGCCAAAGTGCGAAGATATGCCGACAGACTCATACCGCAGCTTTGCGCGTTACGCTGAAAAGCCCATCGCTCTTTTTCGGTCACCCGAAAATGGATTTGCACCTTTTTTTCTTTCATAGATATTCTTTCCTTTCGGTTGTTTTGAGGGGGTTATAGGGGGAGCGAAGCGAAGCACCCCCTGACAAGGCACGGAACTGTGCCGCTTGAGGGTGTGGTGGTACACAAACCCTTTGCTCGTTACAGAATAGAAAACCTATTCTGTATCCGTTTTCACAGAGCGAAGATAGATTTTGCCGTCTTTGAATTTCTCAAAATCAACAGTTAATCTGGTTCCGACTTTGATGTCCGGCAAACCCGGATATTCTGTGTTTCGCCATGCGTTGTAAATAATTTTGTCGCAATTGTCGAGACTGATGAAAGCAAGAATATTTCTTGACTTGCCCCATCTTTTACAGAGAAGCGTTCCGGTAAAAACACCTTCCTGTTTTGTGTGGTAATATTCCGAAGAATCAAATCCTGACTCGGCAAATTGACGCTTCGAAAATGCGCGTTTTTCTTCCATGTGATTGCACCTCCCTCTGGGCATAAAATTAGAGCCAGCAGCCGACTCTGGAATCGGCTGCTGGCTCTATGTACTTTTATATAAGATTGTGGTATATTATGTACATATAAAACGGGATGTGATGTTAATGAATATGGGAAGAGGCATTAGTGAAAAATTCCTCAAAGATTTAAGAAGCGGCGAGTTGCGTCCGGTTTTGGAAACCGTTTTGTGTGACGATACACTTTGTCTTGAAATCAGAAACGACTATATAAACATATATTACCGTGGCGGAAATATGCTTCGGATTATCGAAAAACCATCCGGTTATAAAGCAGAATTTGATATGAAATACTGCGAGCATAAAACCGCAGAGTCAAAATTTAAACAGCAAATCAGCGAGGCTAAAACCATTTTTAACTACATCACAATCATTCCGTTCATCAAAGCCGAAATGGATTTTTATTTTCATGAGCATCCAAAGCTTGAGCGCGAATGTCAGCAGCTCATTTTGCGGGAGAATAATTCCACATCTTTAGCGAACGACACCGATTATTACATAGCTGATATTGAATATGCCAATTCTCAAAACGGAAGCCGTTTCGATATGTTGGCGGTAAAATGGCCATCTACTTCTGTTGCCCGAAAAAACAGTCTGGGACTTTCGCTTTCCTTTATTGAGGTTAAATATGGTGACAACGCCCTTGTTGGAGCCGCGGGACTTTCAAAACATTTTGCAGACATGGAATCGTTTTTAAGCGCGGATTATGCTGACGGAATTTTTACGGAAGTTGAAACCATGCTTAATCAAAAAATTGAACTCGGGCTTGTAAACGGTTTGAGGGAAAGCACAAAAATACAAATTGACCGTGACAAAAAGCCTGAATTTGTATTGTTATTCGCAAACCACAAACCTGCGAGCAGCGTGTTAAAACGCGAGCTTGAAACAATTATCAATACAGATATTTATAAACGCCTTTACAGTTTAGCTGACACAAAGATAGCAGTCTCAAATTATATGGGCTTTGGCTTATATGAAAATGGCGTTATCTCTCTTGAGGATTTTTTAAATGAATATTAAAATCCATCGCGGACTTCATCAAATCGGTGGAGCTATTACAGAAGTCAGCACAAAAACTACCAAGATAATCATTGATTTCGGAGAAGAACTGTCGCCCAAGCAACCGATTGATGAAGCGAAAATTTTAAACGGTTGTGATGCGGTTTTTTTCACGCATTATCATGGAGATCATATTGGACTCTATAAGCACATTCCGCAAACCATTCCGATATATCTCGGCGAGATAGCAAAAAGGATTTTTATGGTCTTAGTAGAAAGAACAGATAGAGAAAACACTTCGCTCGCAAACAGGATTAACGGCTTTATTCCGCTGCAAAAGATATTGGTGGGAGACATTGAAATCACGCCGCTGTTTGTAGACCATTCTGCTTTTGATTCATATATGTTTCTTATCAAAGCCGACGGAAAATCGGTTTTGCACACAGGCGATTTTCGAGGGCATGGCTTTCGCAGCAAAGGGCTTATACCTACACTGCAAAAACATGTCGGCAAGGTTGATGTGCTGATAACAGAAGGCACGTGTCTTTCACGCAGTGAAACAGAACCGCTCACAGAACACGAGCTTCAAATCGAGGCGAAGAATTTGATGAAAATCAAAAAATATGTGTTTGTGTTGTGTTCATCCACCAACATTGACCGGATTGCTGCTTTTTATCACGCAAATCCTCAGGGCAGATATTTTCTTTGTGACGCTTATCAAAAAGATGTTCTTACGGTTGTAAAAGAAAATGCAGCCAAATGGTCAAATCTTTATAATTTTGAAAAGATTATTACCTATGGTGAAAACATCGAGGACAGATTTATTGATCGCGGTTTTTGTATGCTTGCGCGCAGCCGCGATGACCACCGCAAAATTATTGATAAATATCCCAAAGAGGAACGGCTCGTAATATATTCAATGTGGAAAGGTTATCTTTCGGGCGAATCAAAAAACGAAACCATTACAAACTTTCTGGACGAAATCGACTACACATATTTGCACACAAGCGGACACGCCGATGCAAAGACAATTGAGAAAGTAATTAATGTGGTAAACCCGGAAACGATTATTCCGATTCACACAGAAAACTCCGACTGGTTCAACGAAAAATATCCAGACAGAACTGTGCGTGAAGATTTTTATATGGTATAACATCAAACAACCTGCCGAGTTTCTCTGGCAGGTTGTTTGATCTAATAAGATTATATGGGTATCCTGTTGACGC
>DHOG01000131.1:0-1798 GCA_002410715.1 Ruminococcaceae bacterium UBA5396
CCATCATTGACACTTGCACAAAAATTTACATATTAGATACCTTTCCTGACTTTACATGATTGGATGAATAGTGTAAAATAATACGGAGCATATGATTTATTTGGATAAATATTATCCAATAATTATAGTATCTCTGATACGGAAAGGCATGGGTCGCAAATATGCAGCCAAAATACAAGAGAGTCTTATTGAAGCTGAGTGGTGAGGCACTGGCGGGTAATGGTAGATTTGGACTAGACTTCGACACAGTTCTCAAAATCTGCAAAGAAATTAAAGTGTGTGCTGATTCTGGTGTTGAAATTGCAATTGTAGTTGGTGGAGGCAATTTCTGGCGTGGAAGATCAAGCGGTCAGATGGACAGAACCAGGGCTGATCATATGGGGATGTTGGCAACAACATTAAACGCATTAGCACTTGCGGACGCATTGGAGCAACTTGACTGTGTTGTACGCGTTCAGACTGCTATCACAATGAATCAGATTGCAGAACCTTATATCAGGAATAGAGCGGTCAGGCATCTCGAAAAAGGCAGAGTCGTAATATTTGCCTGCGGGACCGGAAATCCATTCTTTTCGACAGACACCGCCGCTGCATTGCGTGCTGCAGAAATTGAGGCAGATATTATTCTAAAAGCCAGCATGGTTGACGGAATATATGACAGTGATCCAAAAACAAACGCAGATGCGGTATTATTTAATTCGCTATCTTATCTTGATGTTCTCAATAAAGGTTTGAAAGTAATGGATTCAACTGCAGCAACACTATGCCGTGACAATGAAATCCCGATTCTTGTATTTAATCTGAATGAACCGAAAAATATTATTAAAGCAATAGGTGGCGAAGAAATCGGCACAATTGTTAAGGAGGCAATAATATGAACACCATTATTTCTTATGCTGAAGAAAAGATGAACAAAACCACCAATGTTCTGGTCAATGAATACGCTTCTATTCGAGCAGGACGTGCAAATCCGGCTGTTCTTGACAAGGTAACGGTCGAATATTACGGTGTACCGACACCTGTCAATCAGCTTGCGGCTGTTTCTGTTCCGGAAGCGCGTACACTGTTGATTCAGCCTTGGGACAAATCATCTTTAAAAGCAATTGAGAAGGCAATCCAAACTTCAGATATCGGTATCAATCCGCAGAATGATGGGGGAGCAATACGACTAAACTTCCCGCCTTTAACCGAAGAAAGACGCCTAGAACTTGTAAAAGGTGTTTATAAGCATGCGGAAGATGGTAAAATTGCAATCAGGTCAATTCGCAGAGATGCAATCGATAAGTTAAAGGAAATGAAAAAGAAAAGTGAAATTACAGAAGATGATTTAAAGTCCGCCGAAAAAAAGGCGCAGGATTTGACAGATAGATTCTGCAAGGAAATTGATGGAATTGCAGCCCAGAAAGAAAAAGAAATTTTGGAAATATAAATTTAATATTCTCTTCGTTTACTTTGTTTTGTCCCCATAATTGTGTGAGACGGGGAGGCGGACAAACGTCCGCCTTTCCTGCTATCTTGTTACTTTGCTATGATTACCGCCGATTATCTAACTGTCGGGTTATATGGAGTGAATCCGTTTTGCTATTTAAAAAAAAGAATCCTACCCAGCCACCGGATATACTGCCGGTGCATTTGGGAATCATTATGGACGGGAACGGTCGATGGGCTAAAAAAAGAGCCTTGCCCCGTTCAGCAGGTCATAACTATGGCGCCCAGACATTCCGTAAAATTACAAAATATTGCGAACAAATCGGTATTAAGTATTTAACTGTATATGCTTTTTCCACTGAAAACTGGA
>DHOG01000131.1:1982-24450 GCA_002410715.1 Ruminococcaceae bacterium UBA5396
CGAGGTTGGCGCAATCATGAAACTGTTCGAGGATTATCTTAAAGAATCTATAACTGACTTCACAAAAGAAAATATACGAACTCGGTTTATCGGTGATTTTACGCCTCTTTCCCCACAGATACGCAGACTGATGAATGAGGCTGAAGAATTGACGAAAAATAAAACAGGTATGTGTCTGAATATTGCAATCAACTATGGCGGACGTGAGGAGATTGCCCATGCAGCGCGAAGCATTGCAAATGATGTTGCAGGGGGACGTATTTCACCAGAGGAAATCGGAGAAAAACTGATATCATCCCGTCTATATACTGCCGGCGAACCGGATCCCGATTTAATTTTAAGGCCTAGTGGGGAATACCGCACCTCCAATTTTCTTTTATGGCAATCTGCATATACCGAATATATATTTATGGATATATTATGGCCTGATTTTACACCGGCTGATCTTGACAGCGCCTTAAATGAATTTGCGCATCGAAACCGCCGCTTTGGAGGGATATAATGAAGTCCAGAATCATAACAGGCATCATCGGTATAGTTTTGCTCATCATAATTTTGATTTTGCCGCCTATTGCATTGTTCATTGCTTTATCGGCTGCATGTGCTTTGGCTATGTTCGAGCTTCTTTCTACTACCCATGCAACGCTCGATAGAGGCATGTTAATTGTTTCAATTTCCTATTCTGCATTAATGCCCTTTTTTATATACTTTGAATCTCTGTTGCCGGCTTCAATTATAACCCTACTATATTTAATAATCATGATTTGTCTTCAAATCTATCGTCATAATCTGTACTCTATAGAGCAGACCAGCTTCGTGTTGTTGATGTCGCTGATTTTTCCGATTTCGTTCTCCAGTGTTGCATACCTACGAGTATTCAACAACAGGGACGGTCTTTTTTATGTTTTATTGGCAATCATTATACCCTGGATGAGTGATATTGGCGCATATTTTGTCGGAACATTGTTTGGCAAACATAAGCTTTGCCCCACTATTAGTCCTAAAAAGACTATCGAAGGGCTTATCGGCGGTATAATTGTATCTGTAATTAGTGCAGTTATTGTAGGATTGATTTATGAATATTTCTTTTTAAAGGACATAGCAACGGTTGTAATGTGGCAGGTTGTGTTACTTGCGCTGGTATGCGCTCCCTTGTCGGTGATTGGAGATCTGTTTGCGTCAATGATAAAACGCCAGTACCATATAAAGGATTTCGGCAATATTATGCCCGGTCATGGCGGTATCATGGATCGTTTCGACAGCTTTTTACTGGTTGTTCCTTTTATTTATTTAATTGTACACTATTTGCCTCTTGTTCAAATAAATTAGAATGAAAATTCACTTTGAAGGGACGGTATACCATGATGGTTTCCGACCAAAACCAGGATATAGATTTTCCATGCAAAAGAATAACAATTCTAGGATCAACAGGCTCTATCGGCACGCAAGCTCTTGATGTGTCAAAAAATCTCGGATGTGTTATAACAGCACTTGCCGCGCATTCTGATGTCGATGCTATGGAACAGCAAATCAGGCAATGCAAGCCTGTATTTGCTGTTTTATATAATGAAAATGCTGCCAAAGACCTTCGCTCACGTGTCAGGGATCTACCTGTAAAAATTGGTTTCGGCATGGATGGACTTTGTGAGGCAGCTGCTACAGACACCGATATAGTTCTGAATTCTGTTGTCGGTATGGTTGGTCTACAACCTACTTTAACTGCAATAGATGCAGGGCATGATATAGCGCTTGCGAATAAAGAAACACTCGTCGCCGGCGGCTCGATTGTGATGAAAGCGGCAGAACGATGCGGTGTAAAAATTTTTCCTGTCGACAGTGAGCATTCCGCGATATTTCAATGCCTGCAGGGTGCTCCCCCCAACAAAGCTCTTAAAAAGCTGATACTAACTGCTTCGGGAGGACCTTTTTTTGGAAAAACTACTGCTGAACTTGATTTTGTTACACCTTCAGATGCCTTGTGCCATCCAAATTGGAGTATGGGTTCAAAAATAACCATCGATTCCGCTACAATGATGAATAAAGGGCTGGAACTAATTGAGGCGTGTTGGTTATTTAATATAAAACCAGAAAATATAGATATTGTGATACACCGGGAAAGCATTGTACATTCTTTGATTGAATATGATGATTGTTCTATGCTTGCACAGTTGGGTGTACCCGATATGAAAATCCCAATCCAATACGCATTAACATGGCCTTTACGTTTGGAATGTGATGTAAAGCGGTTGAGCTTGACGGAATACGGAAATCTCAGCTTTTATTTGCCGGATTATAAAACTTTTGTATGTATGGATATATGCAGGGAAGCAATAAAGAGGGGCGGACTATACCCAGCAGCGGTTAACGCCGCCAATGAAGCTGCGGTTGCACTTTTTCTTGAAGGGCATATCGGCTTTTTGGATATTGGATGTCTGGCAGAGGAAGCATTGAATTATACTCTGCCGACTTCAAATGGAGAGATTGAGCAGATTCTGGAAACAGACAGATATGTCAGAGAAAAGATATTTGCTTCGGCTCAGAAAATCAAGAGGTGAGTACAATAGATATTATTAATACATTGTTAAAGATCCTTGCGGCAATCCTGGTGTTTGGCATTATTATTCTTGTTCATGAACTTGGGCATTTTATTGCCGCCAAGCTTATGGGTGTAAAGGTAAATGAGTTTGCAATCGGTATGGGTCCGAAACTTATAAAGTTCGGTAAAAAGGAAACCATCTATTCATTACGTGCATTTCCCATAGGCGGATTTTGCGCTATGGAGGGTGAGGATTCCGAAAGCGAGGATCCACGGTCATTCGGAAGCAAAAAAGTGTGGCGCCGTATTCTAATCGTTATTGCCGGCGTAGTAATGAATCTGTTATTGGGCTTTATTTTGCTGGTTATTATGTTTGGATTTTTGATTGTTCCAAATAAGGATGGAGAGGTAAGCTTCAGCAGCACTACAATTGCGCAGTTTTATGAAAACGCAAGTTCCTATAAAACAGGATTGCGTACCGGTGATCAGATTTTAAGTATTGATGGAAAGAAAACAAGAACTGTCTTTGATTTAAGCAGTATCATGCAGACTGATGAAGACGGTAAAATGGATATAGTAGTTAGGCGTAAGATTGTCGATAAATATAAAAAGGTTACACTGGAAGATGTGACATTTGAAATCAAAAATGATACAGAAAGCGGCAGGCGGTATTTAATATATGACTTTGTTGTAAAAGGAATAAAAAGAACTCCGACTACCACAATTACTCAGGCCGCCAAAATGGAATACTCGGTTGCGACTTTAATCTGGCGCAGTCTTGGTGACATTGTAACAGGAAAATATAAACTGAATGAACTTTCTGGGCCGGTCGGTACCGTCGATGCGATCGGGGATGCCGTAGCCAATGTGACACAACAAGAGGATATCCGCGAAGGCCTTTATAGTTTGTTTTTAATGGTGGTATTAATTACAGTTAACGTTGGAATCTTTAATCTTCTCCCGCTTCCTGCTCTTGACGGCGGTCGTTTGATATTTCTGATTTTTGAAGGTATATTTAGGCGTCCGGTTAATCCGAAATATGAGGGTATGGTTCACGCAATCGGGCTTGTGTTATTGTTACTGTTGATGCTGGTTGTAACTTTCAGCGATATTACCCGCCTAGTCTCCGGCGGTTGAAAGCCGCACGGATAGGGAAAGAGATGATTGTTTGATAAACGCACGTAAAAATACCCGTATCGTAAAAGCCGGTAGCTTAGCAATCGGCGGTGACAGCCCGGTATCAGTACAGTCTATGTTAAATACACCTACGCATGATATTGTCGCCAGTGTTGCCCAGGCGAAAAGACTTGAGTGTGCGGGTTGCGATATGCTGCGAGCAGCTATACCCGATCCAGAAGCTGTACCGCTAATTAACTCCCTTAAAGAGGCAGTAAAAATACCAATCGTCGCCGACATCCATTTTGATTACAAGCTTGCATTGGAGTCGGCTGCAGCAGGAGTTGACAAAATTCGAATCAATCCTGGTAATATCGGCGATGAAAGTAGAGTCAAGAAGGTTGCAGATGCGTGCCGCCTTCACGGTATCCCCATTAGAATCGGAGTGAATTCAGGCTCTCTAGAGCGAGATATACTTGCAAAATATGGTCACCCGACTCCTGAAGCAATGCGAGACAGTGTTTTATATCACGTATCTTTGCTTGAAAAATATAATTTTAACGATATTGTTTTATCGATTAAATCGTCTGATGTACAAACAATGGTACATGCTTATGAGCTTGTTTCAGAAGTCTGTGATTATCCATTGCACTTGGGCGTTACAGAGGCGGGAACCGAAAGAATGGGGATGCTGAAGTCTGCTGCCGGTATCGGTTCACTTTTACTGCACGGCATTGGTGATACTATTCGGGTTTCGCTTACAGCCGATCCACAGCACGAGGTGGAGGCAGGAATCGACTTGCTTCGCGGGCTTGGAATTAGATCCTGTGGAGCTACGATGATATCCTGCCCGACTTGCGGGAGGACAGGCATCAACCTGATTGAGATTGCAAATGAAGTGGAGCGGCGTTTGCGTGACATTAAAAAGCCCGTTACTGTTGCTGTAATGGGCTGTGTTGTTAATGGCCCGGGTGAGGCGCGTGAAGCAGATGTAGGCATAGCCGGAGGTAGCGGAAGGGTCGCAATATTCAAAAAAGGAAAGGTAGTCCGTACAGTTGATGAAAGCTCGGCTGTAGAGGAGCTAATAAAGGAAATAAATTCTCTATAACGTAGCGTTTATGGTTTTGTATAGGAGTTAATAATGGAAAACAAAAAGTTCAAGGACGTATTTTGCGGTTATATAAGCAGTGAGGCCTTTCATGTTGACATTCAGGAAGCAGCAGTGCAATTTTTAGAAATCAACCAAAGTAGCGGAGCTGTTATAATCCGCCTAGCTTTTTCAAGTCTCGTAGATTTTAATCACATACAGGCAGCTGAACGTGTAATTTCTAATGCTCTTGATGTTTCCGTTACCATAGATCCCAGATTTCCGTCTGATTCGCTGGATGATGCGTGTTTTCCAACCATTATGGCTTTGCTAAATCGTCACTCTGCCGCGGTGAACGGTACATTCGAGGGTGCCGGATGCCATATTGAAAATGGAAAAATGACAATTACCTTAACGCATGGCGGTCTGAATATCCTCAAGACAACAAAAACCGACAGAATACTTGTGCAGCTGGTGCAAACACATTTCGGTTGTTCGATTGAGCTTTGTTTTGACGGAGTCACAGATGTAGATACCGAAAGCGATGAATACCGCCGTCTTATGGAAGAAGCAGACCGCGAGGTAGCGTTGAAGGCAAAAGAAGCCGCTGCTACTAGGGCAAGTCAGGCGGCATTAAGTAAACCGCCCGCAGACGAGCCGGCAAAACCCGGAAAGCCTGCCGATCCATCGAGACCTCCTTTAGATGGACTGCCGATTTATTTGGAGACTGCCCAGATGGTATTCGGTTCTCCGATTCGAGAGCTCCCGACACCCTTGTCTAGTCTTGACCCTTATGGCGGTTCGTACACTGTTTGGGGGTGCGTTTTTGACAGCGAGGTACGCACTTTTCGTGATGGCGCAAAATTAAGATATACATACAAAATCACCGATAAAACAAGTTCGATAATGGCAATACTTTGGCTTGACGTAAAAAGAGACAAGGCTAAAATTGTTGCTCTTGAAGGAGTTAAAAAAGGAACCTGTGTCCTGATGTCCGGCCTTTATGAGTTTGACAGGTTTGCAAATGACAATATTCTCAATCCAAAAGGAATAGCTGTTGTAGCTCCTTATATAAAGCAGGATAATGCTGAGCATAAGCGGGTTGAACTTCATTTGCATACCAAGATGTCTTCGATGGATGCCGTCAGCGATGCCGAATCTTTGGTTATGCGTGCGGCCGAGTGGGGACATAAGGCAATTGCAATTACTGACCATGGTGTAGTGCAGGCATTTCCAGAAGCTATGAACGCCGCATCGAAGGCACAAAAGCAAGGCAAGGATATTAAAATTCTATATGGTGTTGAGGCATATTACATAAATGACGGAGCAAATATCGTATGCGGTAGTGCGACAGAACCACTGGATGGCAAATTTGTAGTATTTGATATTGAAACAACCGGACTAAGCGTTCAGAATGAACGCATCACAGAAATTGGTGCAGTGAAATTCAAAAACGGTGAGGTTATTGACTGCTTTAACACTTTTGTAAATCCGGGCAAGTCTATATCCGAAAAAATAACCCAACTGACCGGAATAAACGATGATATGGTAAAAGATGCGCCTGATGAACAGCAAGCACTTGAATTGTTTTACGCTTTTTGCGGAGAAACAGAGGTTCTTGTCGCACATAATGCCCCGTTTGATACCTCATTTATAAAAGCAGCCGCCAAGAGATGTAAATTACCCTATTCGTTTACCTCGCTTGATACGGTACCGATATGCCGTGCACTTTTTCCGGATTTAAAAAACCACAAGCTGGATACTGTAGCTCGTTATGTCGGCTACAAGGATTTTAATCACCACCGCGCGCTGGATGATGCTAAAGCACTCTGTGCCGTTTTTTCCCGCCTGATTACTGATATGAAAGAACAAAAAAACATTACCTCTGTTGATGCAATTAACAGAGAATTAGCCGGAATGGATACCAAAAAGGCACGCCCCTATCATTTGATTATTCTTGTCAAGAACAAAGTCGGACTCAAAAATCTGTATAAACTGATTTCATGGTCACATTTGCATAATTTCTATCGTAAACCACGTATAACAAAAACAAAGCTTCTCGAACACAGGGAAGGGCTGATTATCGGAAGTGCCTGCGAACAGGGTGAGCTTTTTCAGGCTATACTAAGCGACAAATCCTGGGGTGAGCTTTGCGATGTTGCAAAATTCTATGATTTCCTTGAAATTCAGCCAATTTCAAATAATGAATTTATGATCAGAAACGGAACGGCAAAGGATAAAAACCAGCTCCGCAATTTCAACCGCACGATCATTCGGTTGGGAGAAAAGGTAAACATACCTGTCTGCGCGACCTGTGATGTCCATTTTATGGACCCCTCTGATGAAGTTTATAGGCGTATATTAATGGCAGGACAGGGGTTTGATGATGCGGATAATCAAGCGCAGTTATTTTTCCGTACCACAGATGAAATGCTTAAGGAATTTGAATATCTAGGAAAAGAAAAAGCGTATGAAGTGGTGATCGAGAATCCGAATCAAATTGCGGATTTAATTGAAAGTATACGCCCGATTCCGAAGGGAACTTTTCCTCCGCATATTGACGGTGCCGAAGAGCAGCTCCAGCAAATCACATGGAATCGTGCAAAGGAAATATACGGTGATGATGTCCCCAAGATTGTTGCCGATCGTCTTGAACGGGAGCTTACTTCCATCATAAAACATGGATTTGCTGTTCTTTACATGATTGCGCAAAAGCTGGTACAGGATTCGGTTGAGCATGGTTATCTTGTTGGTTCCCGTGGTTCGGTTGGCTCTTCTTTTGTCGCGAATATGGCGGGGATTTCAGAAGTCAATCCGCTGCCGCCACATTATGTATGTAAAAAATGTAAGCATTCCGAGTTCTTTCTAAAAGGTGAGGTAGGCTCCGGCTTTGATTTGCCTGAAAAAGCCTGTCCGGTCTGTGGCGAACTGCTAGAACGTGACGGACATGAAATTCCATTTGAAACATTCCTTGGGTTTGATGGCGATAAGGCACCTGATATCGATCTAAACTTTGCGGGTGAATATCAGGCAAACGCACATAGATACACAGAATCACTGTTCGGAAGCGATCATGTTTTCAAAGCAGGTACCATTGCAACAATTGCCGACAAGACTGCATTCGGCTATGTAAAAAAGTATACAGAAGAGCGAGGACTTACGCCGAGCAATGCTGAAATTGATCGCCTTTTGAAAGGGTGTACCGGCATTAAACGAACAACCGGACAGCACCCGGGCGGTATGGTTGTTGTACCAAATGAATACGATGTAGAGGACTTTACACCGATACAGCGCCCTGCCGATGACATGAATTCAGATATTAAAACCACGCATTTTGATTTCCATTCTATTCATGACACCATTCTGAAGCTGGATAATCTCGGTCACGATATTCCTACAATTTATAAGTATCTGGAGGAGTATACCGGGATTAGCGTGATGGATGTTCCTATGTCTGATCCAAAGATTTATAAACTATTTACGTCTCCGGAACCTCTTGGTGTCACAGAAGAGGAAATCGAATGTAATACGGGAACGCTCTCAATTCCTGAAATGGGCACACCATTTGTTAGACAAATGCTTCTGGAGGCAAAACCCAAGAACTTTGCCGATCTTCTGCAAATATCCGGGTTGTCACACGGCACCGACGTATGGCTGGGCAATGCACAAGATCTAATTCGCAGCAGGATATGCACCATATCTGAAGTAATTGGTACGCGAGACAGCATTATGACCTATCTTATCCATAAAGGTCTAGATAACAAAATGGCCTTTAAAATCATGGAAATCGTACGTAAGGGCAATGCTACAAAGCTTCTTAATGAAGAGCATTTTACCGCAATGAAAAAGCATAATGTTCCGCAATGGTATGTAGATTCATGTATGAAGATAAAATACATGTTTCCGAAGGCACATGCCGCCGCATATTGTATTGCCGCTTTGCGAGTCGCGTGGTATAAGGTATATCGTCCAGCAGAATATTATGCTGCGTATTTTACTGTACGCAGCGACGATTTTGATGCGGAGCCTGTGATGAAAGGCAAAACAGAGGTTAAACGCCGCATGGATGAAATACGCAGTAAGGGAAAAGAAGCGTCCGCAAAGGAGCAGTCCCAGGCTGAAACCCTGCATATTGTCTATGAAGCAATGACGCGCGGGATTGTGTTTTTGACGGTTGACTTGTATAAATCGCATTCTTATAAATTCCTGATGGAGAACGGTCAGATTCGTCTACCTTTCAGCTCAATCAAAGGGCTTGGTGTTGCTGCTGCACAGGGACTTTTGGAGGCAAGAAAGGCAGGAGATTTCATCTCGTGTGATGATTTACAGACACGCAGCGGTATATCTAAAACAGTCGTGGAATCGCTTCGGCAGCTGGGTGCGCTCGGTGATTTGCCGGCAACGAGCCAAATTACCTTTTTTGGTCTATAAGGGATTAGGCATTATATTTTATGGAAATATAATAGTTGACATGTAAACAGTATGATGTTAGTATATTATCGAATTAGCATGCTAAAGCGCTCGTTGAAGATCAGAAAGGTCTGATTGGTTATGCAAAAAAATCTGCGTATAACACCTGAGGGAACGCGCGATCTCTTATTTGAGGAATGTCTTGCAAGGCGTAAAGCCGAAAGCATTCTTTCAAATTTGTTTCAACTCCGCGGATATTCAGAGGTTATGACTCCGGGTATCGAGTTATATGATTTATTTGATGCCGGCGAGCCGGTTATTCCGGCTGAAAGCATGTATAAATTAACCGACTCAAGAGGCAGGCTACTTGTGATGCGGCCTGACTCTACTTTACCGATAGCAAGACTAACGGCAACCCGTTTAAAAGATGCGCCCTTTCCAGTAAGGCTCTATTATGCGCAGGACGTTTATCACATGAACCACGGGCGAAGTGGACATAATGACCAGCAATTTCAAGCAGGTATAGAATTGATTGGTGCTTCAGGTGAAAGAGCTGATCTCGAAATGTTATCTCTTGCAGTGGAATCTCTCCGCATATGTGATGTCGGTGACTTCCGTGTAGAAATCGGCCATGTCGGATTCTTTTTGTCGCTTGTCGGTCAACTGAATGTTGATGATGATGTAAAGGATACCATCCGTACCCTAATAGAGGATAAAAACTATGCGGCATTAGGAGGTGTTCTAGATACGCTGGAACCCTCCGACCCTGTAGACTTTATCAGAATGCTGCCGCGTCTGTTCGGCGGAGAGGAAGTGCTGGAAACCGCATGGGCTCTGTGCAGTAACACCGAATCCCATGCTGCGTTAAAATATCTTAGTAACTTATATAAAAAGCTGTGTGCGCTGGGGTTATCCGATCATGTAATGATTGATTTAGGAATGATTCATCAAAACGAATACTATACAGGAGTAATTTTTCGCGGCTATATTGAAGGAAGCGGTGATACTGTCATATCAGGTGGCAGATATGATACGCTTCTGCGCCGTTTCGGTAGTGACCTTCCCGCCACCGGGTTTGGAGTGAATGTTGATTCTCTTACAAAGAGAATGCTGGAACGGCAAGCAGTTGACCCTCCTAAGCCTTCCATAGTTCTGGTTCATGCCTTGCCCGGATATGAGACGGAAGCGTTTGTCAAGGTTGGTGAGCTTGCGTATCAGGGGATGGTCTGTGAATTTAGCGTATTCAACTCACTGGAAGAAGCGCTGGTTTATGCTGAAAGACGTTGTATATCCGAAGTTCATGCAGTAAGCGATACAATAAAGATCTATAAATTATAGTGCTGCAGTAATCCCCCGAGAAAGGATTTAGAATCAATGAAACCTATGAGAATCGCCCTTACAAAAGGGCGTCTTGAAAAGGATACACTTGCGTTGTTCGATCGTATGGGGCTTGATACTTCGGCTGTGCGTGATAAAGGCAGACGGCTTATTTTGCCGGTGAATCTACCTGACGGCAGCATATTTGAGGTTGTTCTCGCAAAAGCAGCGGATGTTATTACTTATGTTGAACATGGTGTTTGTGATCTGGGTGTTGTCGGCAAAGATACCATTGCGGAATACGGCGGCAGTTTTTATGAAGTACTGGATCTTGGATTCGGGCGTTGCCGCTTTGCACTGGCCGCACCAAAGGATACCGATTTTTTTGAGGGATATACTACCAAGACAGTTGCCTCAAAGTACCCCAACGTTTCAAGTACCTATTTTGGGAAAAAGGGTATGGATGTGCGTATTGTCAAGATCGAAGGTTCGGTTGAGCTTGCTCCTTTGCTTGGTCTATCCGATGCCATCATTGATATTGTAGAAACAGGTTCGACACTTCAGGAAAACGGACTTGATGTCATTGAAGATGTTATGCCGGTATCTGCAAGGCTGATTGTGAATATCGCTTGTATGAAGCTTCGTAAAAAAGAAATCGAATCATTTGTATCGCATATGGAGGAAGAATCATGATATCGATTGTTGAGGCAGATGGAAAAAAGGAGCTTGCACTTCTTGAGCAGCTATCTGCAAGGAATAGCGAGACAGACCGACTCGTCACAGCCTCTGTTCAGGAAATCATAGAAAATGTTCGAAACCGCGGTGATGCCGCCGTTATGGAATATACCCGCAGATTCGACAGGACAGAAGCTCGTCTGATGCCTATTGGTCGGGAAGAGCTAGCTGAGATTGCGGACGCATGTGATAAAAAAATATACAGTGCACTGAAAAATGCTGCCAGCAACATTGAAGAATTTCATGCACGGCAGGTTCAGCAAAGTTGGTTTACGACACAGGAAAATGGAATTATAAACGGGCAGCGAATACGCGGTTTATGCAAAGTCGGTATCTATGTACCGGGTGGCACCGCAGCGTATCCCTCATCCGTCTTAATGAACGCAATCCCTGCTCGTATTGCAGGTGTTCAGGAAATCATCATGGTAACCCCACCATCAAAAGACGGCGGATTCAACGCTGCCGTTATGGCGGCGGCCTATATTGCAGGCGTGGACAAGGTTTATCTCTGCGGCGGCGCACAGGCTGTTGCCGCACTGGCTTACGGTACGCAGTCTATTGAAAAAGTAGATAAGATTGTCGGCCCCGGAAACATCTATGTTGCAACTGCCAAAAGACTGCTGTTCGGATTGGTGGACATTGATATGATAGCAGGTCCGAGCGAAATTCTGATTATTGCCGACGACACCGCCGAACCGTCCTATCTGGCTGCCGATATGATGTCACAGGCTGAGCATGACCCGCTTGCTTCCTCAATTCTTGTAACAACTTCAATGGAGATTGCAGAGCAGACAATCAAAGAAATAGAGCATCAGATAAAAAATCTTTCACGAGCCGAAATCATTCTACGTTCTCTCAAAGATTACGGTGCTGTCATTGTATGTCGTAATATGGATCAAGCTGTAAACCTTGCAAATCGACTTGCACCGGAGCATCTGGAAGTAATGTGTGATCAGCCCATGGCTTATCTTGGGCGACTGAATAACGCAGGTTCCATATTTCTTGGGAAATATTCTCCCGAGCCACTCGGTGATTATTATGCAGGGCCCAACCATGTACTGCCGACCAGCGGTACCGCTCGTTTTTTCTCGCCTTTGTCAGTGGATAGTTTTTTGAAAAAAACTAGTTTTATATCCTATAGTCAACAGGGATTGAAGTTGGCGCAAGATGATATTATAACGTTGGCAGAGGCGGAAGGGCTTGATGCTCACGCCAATTCAATTCAAGTTCGTTTTCAGCCTTGAATTGCCTTTTATCGTGATTTCGGAAGGGATTGATCCACTATGCCATACATTCCCGCGCCAAAAACAAAAAATCTAATACCATATGATCCGATTCAAAAAAAGTTTCGTGTGAGAATGGATGCCAACGAATCATTCTTGCTGCCTACAGATGAGGATAAAATGGCAATGTTCTCAGCGGTCGCAGATGTGGCACTAAACCGCTATCCCGATCCATTAGCCACCCGGTTATGCTGCGATTTTGCTTCTCTTTATGATATTTCACCCGAATTTGTTACAGCGGGAAACGGATCGGATGAATTGATATCTATTATCATGTCTACGTTTCTCCAAAAAGGTGAAAAGGTTCTTACCTTGACACCGGATTTTTCCATGTATAGATTTTATACTGCTATTACCGAAACCCCCTGTGTAACGCTTGATAAGAATCCTGACCTAACGATTGATATCGATCGGGTATTAAAAAAAGCTGAAAATGAAAAAGTAAAAATGCTTATATTTTCTAACCCATGCAATCCTACTTCTCTGGGTATCAAGGCAGAAGAAGTAAGAAAGCTTATCAGCGGCACCAACGCGCTTGTTGTTCTTGATGAAGCCTATATGGATTTCTGGGATCAGTCACTGATCAATGAAGCACATCTGTATGATAACCTGATTTTGCTTCGCACAAGCTCAAAGGCACTTGGTATGGCTGCCCTTCGTCTTGGTTTTGCAGTTGCTAATTCAAGACTGACTGCCATTCTTCAAGCAGCCAAATCCCCATATAACGTTAACGCTGTTACACAGGCAATGGCAAGTATCGTGCTTAAAAACAGAATGTACAAAACCGTATACAATGAAATCCTTCTAACCTCTCGGGATATGCTGGTTGATGGATTTCGGAATCTTGAGAATAAGGGACTTGTCGAAGAAGTCTACCAAAGCCGTACAAACTTTGCTTACATCAGACTTAATGATGCCATGGGCGTATTTAATTGGCTTGCAGACCGTGGTGTCATTGTGCGCCGTTTTGGCGAGAATTATCTTAGGATTACTGCAGGCAAGCAGGAGGAAAACCGTGAACTGTTAAGTGCAATGGAAGTATTTCTAAAAAAGACAAAAACGGGGAATGATTATGAGAAAAGGTAAATATTCACGCAAAACAAAAGAAACCGACATTACTGTTGAAATCTGCCTCGATGGAGGCGCTACCGAAATATCCACAGGGATTGGATTTTTTGATCATATGCTGAATGCATTCGCAATGCACGGTGGCTTTGGTTTAAAAGTCAATGTGTCTGGAGACTTACATGTTGACGGACACCACACGGTTGAAGATACCGGTATCGTTTTAGGCAGAGCTATGTTTGATGCACTTGGTGATAAAATGGGATTTGCCCGTTTTGGAAGTTTTATGCTGCCAATGGATGAAACTCTGGCAACCGCTGCAGTTGATATAAGCGGCAGACCCTATCTTGTCTTTGATTCGGCATTTCCCGAAGATCGAATCGGAAGTTATGACACCTGTCTCACTTCCGAATTCTTCCGTGCCTTTGCATTTAATGCCGAAATAACCCTTCATTTAAAGGTTGAGTACGGCGGAAATGCACATCACATGACCGAAGCATTGTTTAAAGCGGCAGCACATGCTCTCAGGTTGGCTGTTATGCCACGTGACGGTGTATTATCTACGAAAGGTTCTCTGTAAATCAATATTACTATACACTATTAAGGTGTTGATTTGATGATAATTTTCCCTGCAATTGATATTAAGGACGGTCGTTGTGTCAGATTGTATAAAGGTGATTTTTCAACGATTCATCAAGTAGCGGACAATCCTTTGGATACTGCCATCGCTTTTAAAAAAGCGGGTGCTGAATGGATTCATATGGTTGATCTTGACGGCGCAAAAACAGGCCATAGGATCAACTCATCGATCTTTCTTGAAATTGCCCAAAAAAGCGGCCTAAAGGTGGAATTGGGTGGCGGCATACGGGATATGAAAACGCTGGAATATTATTTATACAATGGAATATCACGCTGTATCTTAGGCTCGGCTGCATTGAAAGATCCCCAGCTTGTTCGATGTGCCGTAGAAGCTTTTGGCGATCGTATCGCCGTGGGTATTGATGCTGTTAATGGCATGGTAGCAGCTGAAGGGTGGCTTGAAATATCAAATGTGCCATATATTCAAATGGCGCAGCAAATGGAGAAAATCGGGGTAAAGACGCTGATTTTTACCGATATTTCAAAGGACGGAACGCTGGAAGGACCTAATTTCGTACAGCTTTCAGCACTAACCAAAGCAGTTTCATGTAATATCATTGCATCGGGCGGCATCCGCGATCTGAGCCATATCTGTAAACTTGCCGATTCTGATATTTACGGTGCGATATGCGGAAAATCGTTGTACAGTAGAACGCTTCATCTTGATTCAGCAATTGTAGCAGCAGATCTCAATCAGCTTTTTAAAGATTCTCCGCTTATCCCTGCCATCATACAGGAGAATGAAACCGGTGAAGTTTTAATGCTGGCTTACATGAATCGTGAATCCATCAAGCGTACGCTCGATTCGGGTACTACATGGTTTTGGAGCCGTTCACGTCAGGAGTATTGGAATAAAGGGGCAACCAGCGGCCATTACCAGCATGTTGTCTCAATAACAGCTGACTGTGATGATGATGCGCTGCTAATAAGGGTGAAGCAGGACGGAGCAGCCTGCCATACCGGGTCATATTCATGTTTTTTCAAAAATATTACTCCACAAAATTAAATAAAGGCTGGTATTTTTATGGATAACTGCATTCAAAAAGTGTATGATACCATTCTCGACCGTCGAGATAATCCTTCTGAAAATTCATATACTAGGTATTTGTTCGACCAGGGAATCGACAAAATATTAAAGAAGATAGGGGAGGAAACCGCCGAGGTTTTGATTGCTGCCAAAAACGGCAGTAATCAGGATAGCATCAGCGAAATAGCTGACCTTACCTATCATGTATTGGTTTTAATGGCACATCAGGGCATAACTCCGCAGGACATTGTAAACCTCTTAAATGAGCGCCATAATATATCAGGTAACTTAAAGAAGTTTCATAAAACAGATAAAAATACATAACTAGCGCCTTGACCATATATGGTCAAGGCGCTAGTTATTGTCTGGAATGGAAGCTTTAAGCTTTATTGGCACAACCTAATACGGTCTCAATCTTGTTCTTTACAACGTTTGTAATATAGTCGCGGCCATCAGCCAGATATTGTCTTGGATCAAAATGGGTAGGATTCTCTGCAAGATGCTTGCGGATACCCGCAGTCATGGCAAGGCGGAGGTCTGAGTCTACATTAATCTTACACACAGCCATACTTGCAGCCTTACGCAGCATATCTTCAGGGATGCCAATTGCATCCGCCATCTGACCGCCATATTGATTAACCATTGCTACATATTCAGGCAGTACAGAAGAAGCACCGTGAAGAACAATTGGAAATACGGGGAGGCGATCCATAACTTCCTGCAGAATATCAAAACGAAGCTGCGGCTTTTGACCGGGTTTGAATTTAAAAGCACCGTGGCTGGTACCAATGGCGATTGCAAGGGAATCAACGCCTGTACTTGTTACGAATTCCTCAACCTGTTTGGGATCTGTGTAAGAACCATGTTCAACACTGACTTCATCTTCAACACCGGCAAGCTGTCCCAGCTCACCCTCTACCGTTACGTTGCGGGCATGCGCATACTCGACAACTTTCTTGGTAACCTCAATATTTTCTTCAAAACTGAGGTGTGATCCGTCAATCATAACCGAAGTGAAACCGCCATCTATGCAATCCTTACAAAGTTCAAAGCTAGAACCATGGTCGAGATGCAAAGCAATCGGAAGACCTGTTTCTTCAACTGCCGCTGTAACCATATGATATAAATAATTGTGATGGGCGTATTTTCTGGCAGAACCGGACACCTGAAGAATAACCGGGGCATTGAGTTGTTTGCAGGCTTCGGTGATACCTTGGACAATTTCCATGTTGTTGACATTGAAAGCGCCAATGGCATACCCACCTTTATAGGCTTTTTCAAACATTTCTTTTGTGTTGACAAGCGGCATAGTTAGAACCTCCTGTTTATTTAAACTCCATTACTTAGTATACATTATTTTCATTAAAATAAAAAGGGGGGCTTGTTAAAAAATTATCCTGCATTGTGATAACGATTATTGTACAGTATGACTACTTTCGACAGCTTTCCGGATTGCAACGGCAGTAATGGAAGATATACTGCTGTGCAATTCCTGCGTATTGACCAAAACTTTGGGGTGTAAATCCTGGAAAAAGCTCTTTCATGGCACGCTTTATCCAGACATCAAGTGGGAAGGCTTCCATCCTTCCCATACCATACAAAAGCACGCATTCAGCAACTTTGGGACCAACCCCCTTTATAGTCTGCAAAGCCTTTCTGGCGTGATCAAGCGGCATAGCGGCTATCTCTGCAAGATCAACTTGACCAGATGAAACTTTCTGTGCAGCATCCAGAATATATTCAGTACGCCACCCGCAGCGAAGAACCTCTAAATCCTGTTTGGTTAAAACCGACAGCGCAGTAGAGGAGGGGAAACCGAAACCATTGGCGATTTGTTCACCAAATGCCCGGCAAAGCCTCTCGATAATGCCTTTAATACGTGGAATATTATTATTCTGTGAGATGATAAACGATATTAACGTTTCCCATGAATCTTGCCGAAGAATTCTCATTCCGCGATTAAAGTTTGTGCTTTCTCTGAGAGCAGGATGGTCGGGAAAGCTGCTGCGAATCGCTGCATAATCACGGTCAAAATCAAAATACTGCCTCCAAAATCCTTCAAAGTCATCAAGCGAAATATTCTCAAACAGCACACCGGCATTTAGGCTTCGCAACGTCAAGACTCTGTTTCCCGCAAAACCATACCAGCCTCCGTCCTTTGTTTTTGAAAACCGAAAGCACTGACCGCAGTCAAGAGTCTGTTCTAGGTCAAAATCCGTTATATTGTTTATGAAAATACCGTTTGGATGTTTATGTACAATCATAGAGTGCTCCTTAATAAATTCAAATTTACATTGTAGCTACATAATAATATTATAACATGATATAATGAATATCATAGATACTATTTACGATAAAGGTTGTGAAAGTTATGCGTAATGATATTACCAGTATACCAATCAGCGAAGTTTTTGAGCCACGTGACGGCTGTCCCATATGCAGGCTGCGGAATACATTGGAAGATCGCGTGGTTGATTACATAACCGGCGCAGCTATGATGGAGCCGGATGTAAGACAAGAAACAAATCGTCTGGGGTTTTGCTATGAACATTTTGAGATGATGATGAAAAAGCGTAACAGACTGGGCGTTGCCCTTATTATGGAAAGTCATCTTGAAGAAATTGAAAAGCAGATTTTTAACGGACTGCCTTTGATCGGGAAAAGTTCTATAAAGCAGGCAAAGTCGGCAGGACAAGCTCTATGCACCTGCTTTGTATGCAAACAAATTGACTGGGCTATGGAAAGAATGCTGGCAACCGTTTGCAGACTTTGGGAAAATGAAAGAGATTTTCGTAAGCTGTTTGATGAACAGCCTGCACTCTGCCTTCCGCATTTCTCACTTCTTACAGAAGCAGCAGAAAAAAATATGGGTAAAAAGAACTTACCGGATTTCACCAATTCTGCTTCTAAATTATGCAAAGCTTATTTAACTGAACTACGTAGGGATGTTTCCCATTTTTGCCGGATGTTCGATTATAGAAACGGAGGCAATAACGCTGATTGGGGTAACTCAAGGGATTCGATTGAACGCGGTGTATGGTGGCTTACTTCCCGAATACCAAAATAGATTTGCGTAAAGGTGATTTAACCGTCTGTATGCAAAATCAGTGTAAAATACATGGAAATTAAAGGGATTTAACACTTTCCACATTGATATAATGGAAGATATGGCTTGATTTTTAACACTTTCCACTGAGTTTTCAACAATTTCGGTTTTAAATACGATTTACAAAGAGTAATATGACCTTTATGATAATACCACGGTAATTCACAACCGATGTCTGATGATGCATTTTACAACCTTGTTTTTTGTATAAAACTTGTGATATTACAAATACTTAAATTAGGGTTTTCAGGATGAAATTTATCTGAAAATGCTTTTACAATTTCAGCAACGGAAAGGTTTTGATAAAATGATCAAGGGCGTAAATCGGCAAATTATTGAAGTAATTGATACGGGAAATGAATATTTTGAACGTGCGCTGCTAGTAGTCAGACCACGTTTTGCGGATACAAAACCGGGACGTCTCCATGACGAGGCGCAGAGATTTGCAAGAAATGCGGGGGGGTATACAAGCTTACGTCTGAACCGCAAAAGAAATGTAAAACAACTTATTTTGCATGGTGGATCATTTGGTGCAGTAGGCATTGTAATTGGTGCTTTAATCATGTCATTTATTCGTTAAATATATCTAGCTAATTTCTTCTTTTGATGCAATTATTATTTTTTTTCATTGTAACGCTTGCATAGACAAGACGACATATGATAAAATGTTAGTTAAATATTTTATTTGGTCACACAATAATGTGAAGATGATAAAGGATATGGGCAGTCAAAGGAGGACATAAAATGGTGAATCAAAATATCGGAGAAAAGTTTTACAAAGACGGACTTACATTTGACGATGTACTTTTAATTCCTGATAGGTCGGATATTCTTCCCGCAGATATATCTGTTAATACTCGTCTGACAAAGGATATAAGTCTCAATATTCCGCTTATGACAGCGGCAATGGATACCGTTACCGAAGCTAGAATGGCGATTGCAATTGCTCGTGAAGGCGGGGTAGGGGTAATCCATAAAAATATGTCAATTGAAGCCCAGGCTGACCAGGTAGATCGGGTGAAAAGATCTGAAAATGGAGTTATTACCAACCCGTTTTATCTTTCACCTGACCATATTGTTGCAGACGCAAATGAGCTGATGGCAAAATATAAGATATCCGGCGTGCCAATTTGCCGCAATGGTAAGCTTGTCGGTATTTTAACAAACCGTGATATGCGCTTTCTGACCGATTACTCTCAAAAAATTGAAGAGGTAATGACAAAGGATCATCTGATTACCGCACCTGTTGGCACCACGCTTGAACAGGCGCAGGATATACTTGGCCGTCATCGTATTGAAAAGCTTCCCATTGTAGATAATGAAGGCAAACTTAAGGGTCTTATCACCATAAAAGATATTGAAAAGGCAGTTAAATACCCAAATTCAGCTCGAGATAAGAGTGGTCGTCTGCTTTGCGCTGCCGCGATCGGTGCTACTTCTGATGTTATGGAACGCGCAGCAGCGTTGGTAGAGGCACAGGTAGACGTGCTGGTCTTAGATTCGGCACATGGGCACAGTCAGAACATACTGAATGCAATTGAAAAAATCAAAGCCAAATATCCAGATATTGCTTTGATTGCAGGTAATATCGCAACTGCGGAGGCTGCAAAAGCTTTAATTGCTGCGGGTGCTGATGCAATTAAGGTTGGTATGGGTCCGGGTTCGATTTGCACAACTCGTGTAGTTGCCGGTATTGGAGTTCCACAGATTACAGCAATATACGATGTAGCTTGTGAAGCTTCTAAATACGGAATCCCCGTCATAGCAGATGGTGGTATTAAGTACTCCGGTGATATTGCAAAAGCAATTGCAGCAGGTGCGGACGTTGTTATGATTGGTTCACTCGTTGCGGGATGTGAGGAATCCCCTGGTGATACTGAACTTTTTCAAGGACGACAATTTAAAGTATACCGTGGAATGGGCAGTCTTGGCGCCATGTCAATCGGTGGCAGAGATCGCTATTTTCAAGAAGGCAACAAAAAGCTGGTGCCGGAAGGCGTTGAAGGCCGTGTTCCTTATAAGGGCTTGCTGTCCGAAACAGTGTATCAGATGACAGGCGGTCTTCGTTCCGGAATGGGATATTGCGGATGTGCAACAATCTCAGAATTACAGAAAAACGCAAAGTTTGTACGCATAACCGGTGCCGGCCTTAAAGAAAGCCATCCTCACGATATTCACGTCACTAAGGAAGCTCCGAACTACTCTGTAGGAATTTAATCATAAAGAAATCACCCATCTAACTGTAATTAGTTAAATGGGTGATTTCTTTACTAAAACAAAAAGTCCGGCAACCTTGTTTGGTTACTGGACTTTTTATGAGTGCAACTTTTTTGGAGGCGCCACCCAGATTTGAACTGGGGAATCAGGGTTTTGCAGACCCGTGCCTTACCACTTGGCTATGGCGCCACAACTGAGGCAACGTGCATTATTATACTGGGGAAAAGTATATTTGTCAAGACAAAGAATGGATTTTTCCGATCAATTTTTAGTGAATATACGAGCATACAATATAGGCTAGTAACATTACATAACAGAATATAAATTATAGTTGGTATAGGGGTACCTAATGTAATTTACAGACTACTATACAAAATTAATATTTTGTATAGTAGAGGTGGGAAGATATATAATTTATAACTTAAAAAATATTGTAGAGCCATTAGGAATTGACAATTGTCAATTCCTAATGGCAGATTAACGAACTTAACGTCTTGAGAATTATTATAAAAATAAAATTATTATTTACACATCATTTCGTACAATATCATCATAATTTTCTGCTTTTACAACGACTCGTGATTCGCCCTTATTAACCATCACGACAGCTGGACGTGGTAATCTGTTATAATTGGATGACATTGAGTAGTTATAAGCGCCTGTGGCAAGTACAGCCATAATATCTCCTCGTTGGCAGGATTGCAGCTTTGCATTTTCTTGAATTAGGTCACCGCTTTCACAGCAGCGACCAGCAATCGTGAACTCGAAATCCGCAGGCTGATCAGCTTTATTTGCAATCACAGTTATATAGGAAGATTTATAAAGTGCATAGCGGGGATTGTCCGGCATGCCTCCGTCTACACTTACATAGGAACGGATACCCGGTATATTCTTTATTCCACCTACGGTATAAAGTGTTATACCTGCCGATGCAACAACTGACCTGCCCGGCTCAATTACGAGATATGGCACAGGTAGATTCAACTTTTTCGCACGTTCCTTTACAGCGGCTGATACTAGGCGCATATATTCGCCGTATGCTTTTGGCTTATCTTGCTCAACATAACGGATACCAAAGCCGCCGCCCAGATTCAGTTCATTAAGTACGATTCCGGCAACATCACGTATTTGTCCCATGAAATCAAGCATAGTTTCAGCAGCAAAAACAAATGGATGCTCATCAAATATCTGCGAGCCGATATGGCAATGCAAACCTTTCAGTGTAATGCCATCCAGCTTTACAGCGGTTTTAACTGCTTTAAGGGCATCTCCGTTTTCAAGCGTCATGCCAAATTTTGAATCAATCTGTCCGGTTTTTATGAAATTGTGAGTATGTGCATCTATTCCCGGTGTGATTCTCAGATAAACATCAGCTTTTTTCCCTAAGGATATGGATAAGTCTGACAATGTATAAAGTTCTGTTAAGTTATCTACGACAATTCGTCCGACACCATAACTCAATGCCAAACGCAATTCTGCTTCTGATTTATTATTCCCATGGAAGTAGATATGTTCCGCAGGAAATCCAACCTGCATTGCCGTGTACAACTCACCGCCGGAAACAACATCAATACCGCAATTTTCCTGCATGACTATACGATAAATTTCTTTAAAACTGCATGCTTTGCTTGCATATGCAACCATTCCGCCGTTTTTAAAATTTTGGTCAATTGATTTTTTATACTCACGCAAAGCATTCCTGATTGCAGTTTCGTCCATCACATATAACGGAGTGCCATAGTGGTGAGCCAATCCTACCGTATCGCATTCCCCGATTGTTAAATGTCCCTGCTTATTTATATCCAGTGATTCTGAATAAAACAAAATTATCACCCTTAATTAATCATTTTGAGTTACCGAATCCAGAATTTCACGAAGCCCCTCTACCCCCTCCCCAGTTTCTGATGAAAAGGTAATAAGCTTTACACCA
>DHOG01000014.1:0-21009 GCA_002410715.1 Ruminococcaceae bacterium UBA5396
TTGTCAACACCTTTTTTTCGATTTTTCTGATTTCATTGGGGTTTATATTTTTTGTATGTTTGCATGTAGTAAATACTATATATAAATACATTATTAATTTAATCAATAAACCTACTGCGGATAGTCCTTAGTTCGGGTTTTGGTTTGCTATTGGTTCTATAAAAATTTTCAGTTGCACTTTTCTGTGTAGTTTGAGATAATACATATGTTCGGCAAAAAGGCTATCTGCTTGTATCACCATACCTTGTTTTGGTTTTTATTGGTTATTACCTAGAAAAATATTCACAATTTTTTAAATGTTTTGGTTGAATAATACAGTCAATTTAAGTTATAATGAAATTGAAAGAGAACGGATGTCACAATACGTGAACTTCGTTGACAATATAGAGAAAAACAATCTATTAAAATGTTATACTGTGTTCGAACAAGGAGGCGTAAAAAATGACATTCGGAGACCGTTTGCGCAAGCTTCGAAAACAACAGGACCTAACGCAAGAACAGGTTGCTAAAAATCTTAATATCGTCCGGTCAACTTATGCGTATTACGAAACAGGTAAAACCAGTCCTGATTTTAATACAGTTGTTCGTCTTGCACGATTATTCAATGTTACTACCGATTATCTTTTGAACGCAGCGCCCATTAATCCTACCTTAAACGATAAAACTGTAAATGCATATACTACATCAACCAAGAAAACGCTTGGTACCGAGTGGACCTTGAGAGAGTCAGAACAAAAGCTTTTGATTGCTTTCAGATATCTGGATAAGGGGCAGCAAAATGAATATTTGAAAAGCATTGAACGTTCTGCTTCGGAGAGGTACGAACAAAGAAGAAAAAAGGATCCTTCCGGAAATGACTCCATAAAGCAGGCATAGAAAAAAGCGCCCCCTAGATTTTATGGGGCACTTTTTTGTTGTATCTATCTGTTACGCTTCCACAGAAAACTCCATGCTCTCCGCCAAGGAACGCATCTGACCGATAAAATGGATATATAACGCTTTTCCTTGATCAGCTAGACGCCTGTCATTGGCTTTTCCGCAGAGTGAAGCGTATGTTTCGCCAACGCATTTTTCCACATCCTTGTTATCCCGAACACAGAGATAGTAAAAAGAAAATGCGCCGGATTCCTGTAAATCATCATAAAAAGCAGGTGCAGTCTGCCTCAGCGTTTCGTAAAAAACACTCTGGGCTGTCTGCGTAAGTAACGGATTGGGCAGAAAGGATTCCAACCCAATTTCTACCGCGAATGCAAGGAGAATCCTGCGCTGCGTCATCCCGGCGATGTCATCGGCCGGATTAACTCCTTCAACCGCTGCGACATCTTCAGCCATAATGGCGCCGAGGCGGCGCGCCCGACTCAGGTTCCCGTTTGATTTTTCTCTTTGCAAAAGTTTTGACGTCTCTTCAATATCATCATCTGTTGCGGGCAGACTGAAATCATCGCCCGCTATTTTAATATCACCGTCGTCGTTGCGCACTTAAATCCCACCAATCGATAAGCCATAAATGCCGATATTATCTTCAGCGATTCTGGCGATCTTTATAAGATAACAGTGCCTGAACATTTTCATCCGGCATAGATGTGCTTCCCAATGGTCTGGCGTGGGTGCTATACATGCCGTGAAAATCAGAGCCGCCTGTCATCAGCAGCTTGTGCTGAGCGGCGAGTGCCGAAAGCCGTGCGACATCCTCCTCGGTATGATTCGGATGCCAGACCTCGATTCCGTCAAGCCCCAGTGAAATCAGTTCCTCAATTGCGCCCTCGCTCTCATATAATGGCGGATGCGCCATAACAGCAATTCCGCCGGAGCTGTGTATGAGATCCATCACCTCATGAAAATCGGGGTATTCAGGTTCAATCAGAGCCGTGCCCTGGTCGGGGTCAAACAGCTTATAATACAATTCACCATAAATGGAATCGGCATAACCTGCATCCATCAGCGCATGCATGATGTGTTGCTTATATATATTTGTGCTTCCCGTGGCACACCGAACAATCATTTCAGGTGTGATGGGGTAATATCTCATGACCTTGCGAACCATAGCCATGGCAGCCTTTTTGCGGCTCTCTCCGATTCTGCGGCATAGCCCTTCAAGCCTATCAGGCGTTTCACAATCGTAGCACAAAAGATGAATCTTCTTGCCGCGCTGTGTATCCATGGTGGAAAACTCGACACCGTGAATCACCTTCACCTGCTGACGCTTTCCAATAATCACGGCTCTGGTAGCGCCGGCGATGGCATCATGATCCGTCACAGATATGGCGGAAAGGCCGCGGCGCTTTGCCATGGCTATAATTTCTTCTATTCCTACGGATCCATCTGATATTTTTGTATGACAATGTAAATCGGCCGTCACTGCTTCACCTCCCAGGCTTTCTTTTCCTTAACATTAGGCAATCCTGATACAATATACACTCTTACACCGCACACCTTTAAAAACTTTTAGAAAGCGCGCCTAATGCGCGCTCCATCCCTTAACTTATATCCAGCAATATATATAATTATACACCCGCTCACGGGGAAAGACAACCCCATTTTGAATGCTGTCAGGATTAGACACAATCATTGGAGATAATACAGAAAAAACCTCTATAAGGGAGAATACCGGCTCGCAACTAAATATGCACTGAATATTTTTTAGTATAACCCTCTCACTACCACCCTTAAAAGAGCAATCACTCTCTCCATCAGCTTCTATAGAATCTGAACCTTATCCCACTTGCGAATTTTGTAGAGAAATCCTATACAAGACGTATCAACGGGCAAAAGCTTATACATAAAAAGCGCCGCGGTAAAACCGCGGCGCTTCCCGTTGACGTTTAAATCTTCTGGGCTAATTCTTTGGCGCAGGCAGGGCAAACATTACGACCTTTGAAAACCGCGATATCGTCAGCGTCACCGCAGAAAATACAAGCTGGTTGATACTTTTTAAGGATAATTTTATTATCTTCAACAAAAATCTCCAGCGAATCGCCATTGTCAAGCTCCATTGTCCTCCTGAGCTCAACCGGTAGCACAATGCGGCCCAGATCGTCAATTCTTCTTACAACACCTGTGTATTTCATCTTTTTCCCCCATTTCCCGACAGCGTTTTTAGACACGTGTCGATAATTTAGACTTTCTATATGCAAGATTACCAAATAACCCATCTTTTGTCAACATCTCTAAAGTGAGAAAATTCGGTGTCATAAACGCTTTATATTTGTAATATATATCTATATATTGTGTGTAATGTGCGACAACGCCACGCCGGATACACAATTGGTAAGAATCATAGCCGTAATACAGGATGGTTTTAACATGCTTTTAAAAGGTTTTATCCCTTTCGGAAAAGAACAAAACTTCCGGCTTGGCGAAGAAGGATGGTCATAAGTATGTTAAACGTAATCTGGGTTGGAATCATGCTTATATCCATTGCAGCAGGAGCGGCAACCGGTAAACTGGAACAAGTAACCAACGCGCTGTTGGGGGGGGGCGAGCAGGCAATTACCCTTGCGCTCACCCTCGGTGGAGCAATGTGCCTTTGGGGAGGAGTCATGCGAATTGCCGAAAAAGGCGGTCTTACCGCTTTGCTTGCAAAGGTGCTGGCTCCCCTTATGCGGTTGCTGTTTCCGGGTCTTGATCCCTCCGGCGCCGCTTGCAGAGCCATATTAATGAATATGGCGGCCAACTTTCTGGGGCTCGGCAACGCGGCTACTCCCCTCGGTATCCGTGCCATGAATGAGCTGTCACAATTGAATCCCGAACCGCAATCAGCCTCTCGTCACATGATCACGTTTGTGGTGCTCAACACAGCATCTATTCAATTTTTGCCCACAACGGTAGCAACCCTGCGCCTGAAATACGGAGCAGAAAACCCTCTGAACATATTGCCGGCTGTATGGCTTACGTCGCTGGGCGCGGCAGCTGTTGCCATCGCTTTATCACACCTGTTCGCCCTGCCAAATAAAAAGCCCCAAAGGCAGGCATCGGCAAGCCGAAGAAAGGCAAAGGCATGAGTGGGGTAAAGCTGGTTTCGGTGTGGGCGGTGCCGGTGTTTGTGTCGCTGGTGCTTGTGGTCGGAGTTTCACGGCGTGTACAGGTTTTTGATGAGTTTCTTGCCGGTGCAGGAGACGGACTTCGTACCTGTGTAAGGGTTCTGCCCGCTCTAGTAGCGCTTATGACGGCAGTTTCTATGCTTCGTGCTTCAGGAATTATTGAGCTGCTGGTTGAAGGCATGGCCCCCGCAGCCGGGCTTTTGGGCATCCCCCCCGAAATCATCCCGCTTGCGCTGCTGAGACCGGTTTCGGGCAGCGGCGCACTTGCCATGCTTGAAAACATCTACGCAACATACGGAGCCGACAGCCTTGCAGGACGGGTTGCCAGTGTGCTGCAATCATCGACAGAAACAACATTTTACACCATAACCGTTTATTACGGTGCGGTTGGCGTCAGACGCACGCGCCACACCTTGGCTGCAGCGGCCGGCGGGGACGTAACCGGTATTGTGCTGTCGGCACTTGCTGTCAAGCTGTTGCTTGGCTGACAGCATATTGCGCATGTTGGATGCAGTCACAAACGCACTCACTTCTTTCTGAAATACAGCTTATGACGGAAGGACATCTTTAATGGAAACAACACTAAGCAGCTTAAAAATCGGCGAGCAGGCAGTAATTACCCATCTGGGCTGCAGCGGGCTTCTCAGACGGCGCATAATTGATATGGGTCTAACACCGGGTGCTTGGGTAACCGTTCTGCACCGTGCTCCGCTCGGGGACCCGCTTGAAATACGTGTCAGAGGCTATGAATTGAGCATCCGGCGAGCAGAAGCCGATACAATCATTGTGATTTCAGAGTAAAGGACGGGGGAGCGCAATGGGATTCGTATATGCCCTTGCCGGCAATCCTAATTGCGGAAAAACAACGCTTTTTAATGAATTAACAGGATCGCGCCAGCACGTCGGCAACTGGCCGGGTGTGACAGTCGATAAGAAAGTGGGATATATAAAGCCGAGGAGGACCGGCATTGGTGTGGTGGATTTGCCGGGCCTTTATTCATTGTCACCCAACTCGGGGGATGAACTGGCGGCGCGTAACTTCCTGATTGAGGGCAAGCCTGATTTAATTATAAATATTGTGGATGCAACCCACCTTGAACGCAACCTATTTTTGACGCTTCAGCTTGCCGAGCTGGGACGTCCCATGATAATTGCGCTGAATATGACCGACAGACTGCGCAGCATGGGAATGGAGATAGATATAAAGCAGCTTGAGCAACGGCTGGGTGTTGCGATTGTACCCATATCAGCCAGTCAAGGACAGGGAATCGATACACTTTTGAAAACAGCGTACAAAGCTGCTCAAGCCGCTAATGCAAGCGGGTGCATCAATGAATTTTACCCTTCACCTCTTCTCGTGGCAATAAAACGTATTGAAGACGTGGCAGCGGTGTATTGCACCAAGGCAGGGATACCCAAACGCTGGGCAGCCGTCAGGCTTATGGACGGTGACCCGCAGATGGTACAACAGCTTAAGCTGACCCCAGAGGATAAACACCGTATCGAGAAAATAGCAGACAGCACAGCGGCTCGCTACGGAGAGCGCGACATAATCATAGCTGACCGAAAATACCGATTCATCAGCCGTATCTGTGCCGGGTGTATCAAACGCAATGCGCAGCCCCAATCCATTTCCAACCGAATCGACCGTGTTGTGACACACCGATTATTGGCGCTGCCTCTGTTCTTTTCTGTAATGACAGCCGTGTTTTACCTCACCTTCGGACCGCCGGGAGCCTTTCTCTCGGAATGTATGATAAAGGCCATAGAGCGGCTTGCCCCGATGGTGGGTGCCGGTCTGAAGGGCATCCACGCGCAGGACTGGATGGTAAGTCTGGTCTGTGACGGCATTTTAAACGGAATCGGTTCTGTGGCGGGCTTTCTCCCCCAGCTCATGCTTCTATTTTTCTTTTTGTCTGTGTTGGAGGACAGCGGCTACATGGCGCGCGCCGCATTTCTTGTGGACAGACTGTTGCGCCCAACCGGACTTTCGGGAAAATCCTTTGTTCCGATGTTGATGGGGTTTGGGTGTACCGTTTCGGGTGTGATGGCAGCACGCACACTCAGCACACAGCGTGACCGGAGAATGACCATCCTGCTAACGCCGTTCTTATCCTGTTCGGCAAAAATGCCGGTCTACGCGCTTGTTACGGCAGCATTCTTCCCCTCCGGGCAGGCCGCCTTTGTGGTTATATGCCTTTATGCCGCCGGCGTTTCGGCTGCTTTGATCTCAGCCCTGACTCTTCGTAAAACCGCCTTTAAAGGAGAACAGGCGCCATTTCTGATGGAACTCCCGCCGTATCGTCTGCCGACCTTCAAGACACTCTGGGTGAGTATTTCCGAGCGTATCTGGGATTTCGTGGTGCGGGCAGGGACCGTTCTGCTGATGGCATCGGTTGTCATCTGGTTTTTGAGAGAATTTGATCCGTCACTGCACCGGCTGGCGACTGGTTCAAATGAAAACAGTATCCTTGCCGCCGCAGGGCGTTTTATTTCGCCTGTTCTTGCCCCGCTGGGGCTGGGCTTTTGGCAAGCGGCGGTTGCACTTGTGACGGGTTTGCTGGCTAAGGAAGCCATCGTAGGGACTCTGACCATCCTTTACAGTACTTCGACGGGCATCTCGGTGTCGGCCGCATTACAAACTGCTTTTACGCCGGCATCCGCACTGTCTTTTCTGGTATTCGTGCTGTTTTACGCCCCCTGCATCGCCGCCTTTTCCGCCATGAGGCGGGAGCTCCATTCGCTCAAGTGGGCGGTAGGATGGGGGGTTATGCAAACATGCATCGCATGGGCGGCTTCGTTCATTGTATACCATTTAGGCACGCTTTTTATGCATCTGGTGAAGCTTATACCATAATGCTATGTGTAATCTGGCATCAGGGCGGCAAATGCTTCTTTTAGGATACCGTAGGATTTCTTTAATCTCATATGGTAAGCAGACTTCCGGATTTCCTTCCATTTATAAGGGCGAAGTGTAATGGTTTGCCTGCTATCAAGAGAGGTCGCAGCGAAATATAGATCATGTCCTTGGGTAATGGAAACCCCTTGGGCTTTATAGAAGTCATCTAAAATTACTTTTTCGGTACCGCTTAGCACATTTAGAAGATACCATGGAATACGAAGCTCGACGGTGTTATTTAATGCGTAGAAATCAGCCAGAGAGTCAAATGACGGCGCAGATGGGTTGGCATTTCCGAACCGAAGCAGTCCCGATTCATAATGTTGGGGCTGTATTATTTTGCCGTCCAGCGGAAATATCATCTCGTTGCTAATAAAATTACAGATGGAATTAAAAATGCCTGTGTCTTGTTGTTCATAAACCGGATTGCGATCAAAAATCCTTTTTTCAACCGAATACTGGAAATAATAACGATCGTAATATGCGTCGGTGAGGAGCCGCGTGTTCTCCCTTCCATCCAAAATTAAAAGAAAATCAACCGGGCGGCAGAACTTTAGCCGGTACTCAGCAGCCGTAAAACTTCCATGTCCTGTCAGGGAAATTGGGGTGCCGTATGGTTTGGCATCCCATTCGGTAGGCAGCCTGAGGAGCAGATAAAGATATGCCTCATCTGTTTTGGCATAAAGGGAAACCCCGTCTTCAGAATAAACAGGGGCGTCGCCTGTCCACTCCCGAAGCTCACCATCCGGATAACCGGCACTTTGGAGATCACCCGGATCGTATGCCGCTATCCCATAGCGCTGCTCTGCGCTCTCAACATTCAATCCCCGCCGTATCGGGTCACCGGGTGCATATTTGACGGTATTCCATGTTTGCTTGAACCATTCGTCCTGCCAAGAGAAAATCAAGCCACCGGCGTACCCCTCAAGGGCGATATCCTGCGACATGGCGGCAACAATTTCCCCTTGACGGGTTTCGGTAATCCCGCCTTGATCATACCCCATTGCGCTTTTGTGGGCAATTCCTCGGGAGGTGGGTACACCGTATTCGGCGATAATAACCGGAACGCTGTACTCCTTTCGCAGATCCCGCAGATATGCACGATATGGATTGCTGCCCCGTGCATCCTTAAACCCAAGATATTGGGGTTGATGGTTCATGAATTCAGGGTAATACGGATATACATCGACGGCGGCAAAAAGTCCGGCGTGATATGCGGCGGTGGGTTTTATGGTTTCGGTGTCGACCGAAACCATATCGTCCTCCGGGAAAGGCTGGTTTGTATGGATGATGGTGTCGGTTGTTGACCAGTTCAGAAACGAGACCGGTGCTTGAAACGAATATTTTTCTGTTTCGTAGCCAATCAGCGTATCCCCCACCCGCGCCAGAAATATCTCAAACGGCTGTGCGTTGTCGGTTGTAAGAAACCGCCCCGTATATTGCTGCATTCCTGCCTGTTCATCATTTGTTGTTTTCACAAAATCCGGCGGCCATTCCAACCCCAATATAAATCCGGCAACATACCGTGAAATATCTCGGTCATAAACAGCTTTTTCTAGTTGACCATAGGAAGTATAATCACTTTTTCCATGGATAATGTCGACGGCTTCACAAACAGCACGGGTAAATCCTTTCAGAATTTTTTCCTGTTCGCCAAACGCGTCGCCTACACTTTCCATCCATGTTTCGTTAAACCATACCCCCTGCAACAGATAAAGAGGGCGGTTGGGGGTTTTTTTGTTATAATCATCAAAGGCTCTGTAAAAATCGGGATGCATAATGGAGAACACCCGTACGGTATTGGCGTTCATACCGGCTATGGCTTCCAACCATAGCATATAGGTATCATAAGAAATAGCAGGGTTGTCAAGATCGGTATTGGGCAATGTCAGCCCCATATTTACACCTTTTAAATAGGTGCAATTCCACTCGCCGTTTTGCAGCAGATAGAAATATGATTGCTTTGTGCGTGCCGCTAGTGAAATTCCGCCGGTCTGTATTCCGGTTATGGTTTTTGGAGGCTGAGGAAGTGTCTCTGACACCCCGTTATTATTAGACAATAATTCAGAAATTATGGGGTTTTTGTGATTATTAAACGGGTTTGCAAACAGGAGAAGTGCAAAAACCCCTGCAAACAGAAGCGTTCCGACAAGAGCTGTCCGAATACGTTTGACCGAGCTGCCCATGTTTTTTCCATCCTCCAATGTGAAAGGTGTGGAGCTTACCTGTATTTTTTAAGCCCCTCCTGCAGGTCGTAATACGCAGGTTTGAGCCGTTCATGGTATTTCGGCATTGTCCACTTGTCCCACCTGAAGGACCCCCCCAATGAAATGCTGGTATTCCCATTGCTTTTTAAGCCCAGCCCCACCGACCAAACGCCGGTATCGGTAGCCACAATACTCTGCATGGTATATAAATCATCTGCGATCTTACCGTCAGACGGATCCATAACATTGAGCAGCTGCCACGGAATGCGGATTTCCAGTATCCCGTCCTTATAGCAGAAATCTGCCAGGGAGTTATAATCCGGAGAAGCAGGATTTGAATTGCCAAAGGTCAGCTTTCCCGTCTCATACCGGCCCAAGGGTATCTTCTTATTCTTGGGAGGGATCTCCATCTCATAGTTTAGACACATCATTATGGGATTGAACCGTCCGGAGTTCCTGTCTCTGACATCACGGATCAGCGGCAGCATACGGTACTGCTCGCCGTAAAGATAATAGAACCAATCGTAATAGGAATCCACCTGAATTCTGGAGTCGTTTTTTCCATGTATCTGAATCAGAAAATCCGCTGCCTTTTCAAATGTAACCGAGGTGTTCCGGAGCTTAAAATTGCCTTGTCCTTGAATGGTGTCAATCGGAATTAACAGGGTGTCCTTTTCGAAATCATAGTTATCTGCCTGCACCATGAAATATACATATCGCTCATCACTCTTGATATACAGCTTGCCGGGCGCCGCAGTAAAGGCAGCAGTAGCGCCCTTCCAATCATCCGACGAGCCGTCTATCAAGCATATTGGTTTATTCTCGCCCGGATCAAATGACATCAAACCGAAAAACTGCTCGTTTGTCTGCACATTCGACCAGAAGGGACGTTTGTCGGCAATATTAAACGCTTCATTGTTCCATGTGCGCTTGAACCACTCGTCCTGCCACATGAATAAAAGTCCGCCCGCATAGTCTTCCTCATACATGGAGTTAAACATATCCAGAATCATTTTTCCCTGATCGGTCTCTTTGACACCCCCTTGGTTATAGCCCATGAAACCGACGTGTGCTGTCCCGCGGGAGGTTGGAATGCCAAACTCTCCGATTAGAATCGGCATGGTATGTGCCAGCCTCAAATCCTTGAGATAGGCGCGGTAGGGATTCTTTTTTCCGTTTAGATCGGTATATTCGATATAATCCTCTTGATAGTTGAGAGATTCGGGATAATAGGGATAAACATGATAACAGGCAAACTGACCGGGATGATACGTGTCCCGGGATTTAATATTTTCGACATTCACCGAAACCAAGTCCTCATCCTCATGGGGTTCGTTGGGATGAGAGAGGGGATCTGTGGTAACCCAGTTTGTGAACCCTACGGGTACCTGCAGCTTGTATGTTTCGGTCTGATGGGAAATCACCGCATCACCCGCGCTGCACAGGAATGCCTCAAAGGGAGAGGCACTCAGGGTATACATATATTCCCCCTCAAACGCAGTCTTATCGGGGTGGTTCTGGTTTGTGCTGATGACAAGCCTGGGATCACATTCAATCCCGAGAATCCAGCCGGCAAGGTATTTTGAAACGTCTGCCGTGTATTCCCCGGAGGCAAAGCCCGGGCGTGTGGGCAGGGTAATGTTTCCGTGAATCACATCCACCGTGTTTTTTGCGTCGGCAATAAAATCATTGGCAATTTTGCCATTCTGTGCATATACATCCCCCAGTTTAAGGATATCCTCCTCGTTCATCCAAACCCCCTGAAACAGCCATATGGGGTGATCCGAGCTTGAATTGAAATCAAGCAGGGCATTATAAAATTGGGGACGCATGGTTGTATAAATGCGGATGCTGTTGGCGTTCATATCCCGAATATACTCAAACCAACGGTAATAGGTCTCATAGCTTACCGTAAGATCACCGGGAAACAGACCCGGCTCTGTGGCACCCATATTTACGCCTGTCATAAACGAGGTTTTCCACTTTCCCTCCTCAAAAAGCTCAAAATAATTACCGTTTGTGCGGGCGCGAAGGCGAATGCCTCCCACCGTCTGGTATTCAAATCGATCGCCTATTTTTTTATCCGAGGGATCGGCACTTCCAAAGAAAGGCGTGATGCCGTATCGTGAAAGCAGTCCGGTCTGTGCCAGCACAGCGGCAGCCACCACCAGAGCCATTAATGCAATCAGTATTTTTTTCATGGTACCAGTCATGTCCTTTCCGGTTCTGCCCTGTTTTTCATGGCTAACGGTTGAATTCCTTACGTGCGATACGTCCCCAGGACTCACGAAGGGAGCGGTATTTCAGCATCCCCTCCACACGAAACAGAGTGATACATTGACGATAACCGAAATTCTCAAGAATTGCATAACGGGTAAGCCGCAGGCATTGCTTTGCCGACATTCTGCCCGAACGGGTTTTCTGTTCCAAAATAAGACCGCCAAAGGACAGAATAATCCCCAAGGAAACGGCCAGCGTGAAATAAAGCAGAAAATAATAGATGCTCAGCTCTCCCAAAAAGAGAGACAAAGGTATAATTATGTAGCCAAACGCCTCAATGGGCGCACCCAAAAGCTCAAAAAGCCAGTTATACGGAATTGAAAACATACCTGTACAACCGTATTTCGGATTAAATATCATCTTTTTATGGCGAATCAGACTGTCCATCATGCCGATTTGCCAGCGCCGCCTCTGGCTCCTGAGGTCTTTCATCGACATGGGACCCTGGGTCCAGCAAACCGCATCTTCACAAAAAACAATGCGGTATTTTTGTTTCGCCTCTCTCAGCTTTTCATGGATATTAACAACTACCTCCATGTCCTCGCCGATGGTGTTGGTTCTATATCCACCGCAATCAATCACCGTCTGCTTTCTGAAAACACCAAAAGCCCCCGATACAATCAGCAATGAATTTGTCATGCCCCAGCTTACCCGTCCGGCAAGAAAGGTGCGAAAATATTCAACAATCTGAAACCTTTCCACGGCTTTTTCGGGAATCTTAAAGCTTTTCCACTCTCCGTCCTGAATGACCGAACCATTGGCTATGCGAACCAGTCCGCCCGCGACCACCGTTTTTGAGTCTCTTATAAATTCGGCGGCAAGCCTTAGCACGGCATCCCGCTCGATACGCGAGTCGGCGTCCAGACAAACAAAAAGAGGGTATACCGACATATTAATTCCTGCATTCAATGCGTCTGATTTTCCGCCGTTTTCCTTGTCAACATAAATCAGATTGGGATATTTTACGTTATAATAAACACCCCTTATGTGTTTGGTAGGGATTGAAACCTTGATGGTATATTCAATTTTATAGAGCTCAAATGCCTGAATTACACGTTCATGGGTTTGGTCTGTCGAACCATCATTAATAATAATCAGCTCAAACTCCGGATAATCCGTTTTCATAAGAGCTTGTATATTCCCAACAATGTTTTCCTGCTCGTTGTGTGCAGGTACAAGAAGGGAGATGGGAGGCAGGTTATCGGAATCTACGTAGTCCATATAATCATCTGCCGGTTTCCGCTTATAATTATGTCTGATCCTAATGTAAGAAACCATCAGCTGCAGCACATAAAGAAAGCTTAACAGAAGCGTATATCCCATGCAAAACCAGTTGAAATAATAAATAAGCAGCCTGATCAGAGACATGCCTCATCCCTCCCTTTATGCTTAATTTGCCGCACTCATGCTATAGCCCCTGTATAGAACATATTTCACAGCGTCAGATCCATATTTATCATAGCCTTCCAAAACGCTTTCAACATAGGTCAAATCGGAATCAATCCTCACCAGCGATTTGGCGGCGTTATATCTGACCCACCATTCGGTATCCCGGGTTGCTTCCACCAGGGTTTTCTTTACCCTGTCGGAATTCATTTTTTTGAGCGCTTTTACGGCTGCGGATCGAACCACCCAGTTAATATCGTGTGCCGCAACAATCAGTTTGTGCTCGTATTCGGGCTTTCCAATTTTCCCAAGCGCTCGAATACAGGCAGCTTTAAGATTGGGATTCTTGCTCATCAGACCTTGCAGATATGCCGTTTCAAACTCGGAGAGCATATAATCTGACAATCCTTTGATGACGATTGTTTTTATGTATTCATCACAATTTTGAAAAACCTTGCTTGCCAGCGAAACAAGATTACCTGTATAGAACGACATAAGCTCCAGAATAATTCTGTAGGAATAGTCATAATTTTGCTCATAGCTCTGGATAATTTCGACAAGGGTTTCCTCGTCTCCAAAGATTGATAGTGCCATGGCCGCATTATAGGCAAGTTCTCGGTTTTTTGATTTAGACAGCTTTCGGATGGTGGGGAGCTCGGACTCGGCATAATAAACCGCCGCCTTGCGGCAGGCATACGCCTTTTCGTATGAATCTCCGTTTCGCAGCATTTTTATGTAAAAATCCAGCGGCTTTAATCTGTCATTCACGGCAACAACCGCCGCCTTTTGCCTGGAGTCACTTTGATCGCTTGTCAGTAACGCCAGTGTCCGCGTGGACAGCGTATCCATCTTTATGGGGTCTTTCCCCACAAATTTACCAAGCGCTTCAATCTCCGAATTCATGGAGGCAAGGGTAGGCGCAAAAAGAATCAGTTCCAGCTTTTCATCAATCTTTATGGCTGCATTATCATATTTGCGTATGTGAGCCTCCTGCCTGTACGCTAATACAGACAGCCAGATATATTGCAAAACAATCACCAGCAGACATATACCGATGGCTAGGATGGTAACCACCTTTGGATTAAATAAATCAAACATTGTTATCACCGTCCTTTAGTGACCGGAATGTTGTACCCGCGTACGTTTATTATCAACCCTGGATGTACGGCTTTTTACGTCAGCTCATTGCTTCAAAAAAGCTGGATAGCAGCTTGCAGCTTTGCTTCTGACGGAAGATGTATTTTGGATTGGTCCACGTCCCCCATGAAATGGTTTTATATCCGCTGGATTGCTTGTTCACCGGGAACACATACAGACTGTCCTTCGACTTCTTGTCGGCAATTAGAAGCGAGAAAATAATTCCGTCGGTGGCTGTTGTCTTGATTCCGAAGGTGTCAGCGGCAATTTGATTGGCTGAACGGGTATCGTTTAGCACCGTAAGCTTTGAAGGGTCGGTGAAGTTCAGGAGATTCCACGGCAAACGAATATGCAGGGTTGAACCTGCTTGGTAAAAGCTGTTGCCGGATGATGCAAACGAGCCATAAACCAGCTGGCAGACATGATCATACCTGCCCTTATAGCTTTCTTTGGAGGCATAACGTCCCTTCTCACGGTTATAGTCGGGAACAACATATAGGGCTGCGGTATTCTTGCTTTCAAATTTAATGATGTACTCCATTCCCGAAAGACTGGTTGCAAAATAGGCAGGATCATACAGATATTCACCGTTGTTTCTCTGGTAGGTATCCAGGCCAATAATAAGCTGTTCCTTATCATAATCGATTTCACCGTCAAACATAATAGAAATGTAAAGATAAGCCGCGTTATGCCTGATTTGCATTTCTCTCATTCGTTCGGTATCCTGCAGATTCATATCAACTTTTTCCGCCGGCTGGGGTTCCATGGCGGTAACGCCCATATTCTGCGCCGGGTCAAGCCGATTCTGCCACAGTGCATTTCTGTTCTTTGGCAGCGTATATGCCTGCATTTGGTCCGAGCATGCCGACCAGCTGTCATTGTAGTCGCTGATGAGTCCCCCGAGACATCCGTTATGGTTTATGGCACGCAGCATTCTCACAAGGGTCTCGCCCTGCTGGTTTTCTGATAGCCCGTACAGTGAAATGTCCTGATCAAAGGCGTTGACCGAGGTTGAAATCCCCACGCCGTCTATAAGCACAGGGTGATGGGTTTGGGATTTCAGAAACGCCTTTACATACCCGCCATACGGCAAGCTGCCACCGTCGTCCCTATAACCGGAATATAGCGCTTTGTTTTCTGCCAGTGCCTCATCACCGGGGTGCAGCGCATAGGACACAAAGAAGCTGCCTTGTGATTTATCCGACGCTTTGAGCGTATCGGGGTTAAACGTTGCCCCTCCCGGCGGTGACCAGGTTAAAGAGGGAACCAGTGCTGCGTTTCCTTTCACGCCTGCCGGGGAGACAAAGCCGTATTCCTTTTGCTGATAGCGATATGTATAATCGCAAAGCATGGCAGCAAGGCCTTCGGCGGCTCCTCCTACAGAAGACAAATATTCGCCTTTATACACATAATTCGGATTGGATGACTTGAGTGCCGCAACCGTGCCCGCTCCCGTATCGGTTTCGATGATATAACCCGCAAGATAGGCAGAAACATCCTGTATATAGGTGCCCCCCCTTCTTGAGCCCACATCAGGAACGACGGCATTGCCGTGGACTGCATCGATGATATATTCCACATTCCTGCGCAGCTCGGTCTGGGGTGCCTCGGCAAGGGCATCTCCGTCGGCGATATTGTCGGGTGTAACAATGCTTTGCATGAAACACATCGCGTTGTCAGGATATTTCATATTATATTCATACAAAGCCCTGTAAAACTCCGGCGGTAATAAATCATAGACCCGAATGCAATTGCCGTTCATGGCGCTGATTTCGGATAGAAACTGCCGATAAATCGAAATATCCCGGGTATACCCATATTGACTGGAACCCGGCATTACGGCATTTATGTTAAACCCTTTTATGGTAAAGGGCTTCCATTCCCCGTTTTGTTTTACCTCAAGCCTTTTGTCTGCAATTCTGAAAGCCGAATGGTTATTCTTAAGGGGTTGTATTACCGAATCCCTGTTCTTTTCTGTTTTGCTGAGGATGGTTTGCATCATTGGGTAATAAAAATCCCAGTAAAAGCTGGTTGTGTCACCTAAGCGATCATAGGAAAAAATCTGATAAAACTTACTTGCGTAAAGAAACCTTGAAAAGCGTTTCTGCCCTGTATAATCGCTGAAATCCCCGGAAAAAAAGTATGTGGGGGATAACCCTTCCTGTGTCCGCACCACAGCCGGGAATGTGGTCTTGTCGAAAATCCTGCTGAATTTTTTCTTTCCTGATTCGTTTAAATCAAGATTAAATTCTGCAAGGGTTTGGGAACCGAATTCCGTCGTAGCAATGATAAACCAGTTATAGAAGCTCTGTGTGCGGCATTTAAATTCCGATTTGTATTCATCGGATACCGATATCGTGAGCATGGAATTATTAAAATCCCCGCCCTCAAGAATCACCAGCTCTCCGGCTTCGGATACGAGTAGAATCCCGTCTCCTTTATAATTCCATTGACGGCCGTATTGCGTTTCGTGCAACCCAAGCGCCCATTCCGGCACATCACTGAGGTCCTTCATATCGACAATATATCGCCCTGCCCAGCCGGTATAATTTACGCCGAACAGAGATTCCGCCTCTTTCCGAATGGATTCCTCGGTTGTTGTACTAAATAAATCCGATTCGGCAATCAACGTTGCGCCGTGAATATGCGCATTTGAAGCCGAAGCAATATCCTCATAACAAAGGCCGCCTGCTAAAGGATTTTCTTGCCCCGCCGCATAGGTTTCGGATAGGTACAGCAGATCCGGGGTGCGGTCAAGTCTGGACATGCTTGCATCGTGCACAGCGCCTTTCTCATCCCGCACCGACCCGTAATAATCTGTGCGGAAATTATAGGCTTTGCCGTCGGATGCCTTGCGATAGCGAAGATGCTCCAGCATCCAGTAAAATCCGTAATGCTTGCGATATGAAAGAATGGGATCCTCTCCTGCTGTGGCTTGGGTTACGGATTTATTAAGAACCATGATATCAAGAGAACGGGCAGGCAGCAAATACCAGCCCCCCAATACAACCGATATCGTGAGCAGTATCAAAAGCGGAAGCAGAATGTGTATTTTCGATAATCTTTTCTTAACCATTTGCTTCCCCCCTTCTCCCTTATTGTTTTTATGCTGAAGCTATGATTTGGTATAGCGATTTTTAATGGCTATCAGTCTGTCTTTACAGCGTTCAAACGCCCTGACAAGCTGGGGATCAAAATGGGCGCCGGCATTTGAAGTAATATAGCTGCATGCGCGCTCTGCCGTCCAAGCCTCTTTATAGGAACGCTTGCTTAGAAGCGCTTCAAATACATCCACAATTGCAACGATACGGGCATACAGGTGTATCTGGTCGCCTTTAAGCTCTATATATCCCGTCCCGTCATATTTTTCATGGTGCTGCTGGGCGATAACCGCGGCAGCCGCCATAAACTCACCGGGGGACTTTGACATAATGTTGTACCCATATATTACATGATCCTGCATCACGGCAAATTCATCCTCGGTTAGTCTGCCGTTCTTACAAAGGATTGTGTCGGGGATGGCAAGCTTACCGATATCATGTACCATCGACGCCATGGATACGAGATGTCTTTCATGCTCCGACATATTCAGCTCACTGCAAAGGATGTTCACCATTTCGGATACAATTTTAAGATGGTCACCGGTACCGTTTTGCTTGCTTTCAGCGATTTCTGCAAGATTAATAAACACACTTTCCTGCAGCTCGACAATGTTCTCCTTCAGTTCAAGACTGTTCAGCGCAAGCGCGATTCCCCTATAGGTGCTGCGCAGCGTGTTCTGTAGATTGGAGGACAGCCTATTTTTTATCCTGTCTACGTGCAGAATGCAATTCGGTCCGGATTCGGTATAAAAAATCATATCAAGGGTATGCTCGCCGAAAAGCACCGGTTTTCCCCCTGCGCTTTTGGCACGCGCCAGAATTCTATTATACGAACATTTTTCGATATTGTTTTCGGTATAAACCTCAACAAAATCGCCGTTATCATAAAAGGCGATGCTGATGGCAAGCGCGGGCTGCATACCGGTTCCAGATTGGTTTTCAATCACACCGTCAAACAGAATAAGCTCCTTCATTGCGCGGACGGTTTCTCTGCAAAATCCCTCTATGCTTTGCTGCGCGAATATCCCTGCACAGCTGGTAACCGCCCTTTCTACCCATTGTTTATTTCGTTGCTCCTGAAGCTCCCTTTCCTCCAAACGGATGTTGATATGGAGGGCACGCTTGACCTGAACAATGAACATGACCATACAGAAAACAAATATTCCGGAATGCCGAAGTTCAACCAGGCCTCCTCCCCAACCGGTAAAATATCCGGTGGCGTCAAAAACCAGACAAAGTACCCCTGCTAAAAAAGCGGCGGATACCATTAATAAATACGTTTTTTTCAGGGAATCCCACAGTCTCAGGAGGGTTAAAATGGATGTGAACATCATGACGAGTGGAAATCCGAGCATAATCCATACGCCCAGACGGTAATCCACCAACAAAAAAATTGGTATTAGCATCGACAGAAAGACAAGTATCAGTTTTTCCGGGACCCGACCTCCGTCAACCGTGCTTACCGTTGCGGCTGCCAAGCAGACTGCAGAAAGCAGCAGATTTGCTATTTGAATTTTCCACAATACCGGTGATGTCACTGGAACGCTGTAAAGCGAAAGCTGAGACAGAAAAACACCGATTCCTTGCGAAACAGTCAAAAATGACAACCATAAAACGGCTGCAAACCCCTTATAATTTATGGTGAACAAAAGCAACAATAATATTATGATTCCAATACAGATTGCGGTGCATCCGATGGCCAGCCCTGCTGTTTTTTGAATAAAACCCACCGTCAAACCGGATTCGGGCGTGGTAATCCGTGCGGAAAAAGAATAGGCGTTCTGTACACCGACAAATATATCAAGGTCTGACGGTGCTGATTTTGCCGGAAGAATCACTTCATTGAGCCTGTTTCCTGTATACATGGCTTTTCCGTAATGATTGTTGTATATTTCCTTGCCATCCAATTTGACCTTAATCGGATTGCCTGCTGTGACCAGCTCCAGAATACGTTCTTCTTTCAGAGCAGGCAGCCCGGTGTTCAGTCTTATGTAAGACACCTCAAGAAGACGGTCAAACGGCTTAACAATCGGCACATCGGCGGTTGCAAGGCTCCAGCTGCTCTGTTCTTCCTCCAGTGCCTTTCTGTCCGAACTCCATGAGAATTTCCAATTACTGAGATGAATATCGTCTTTCTTTGCGGCGGCATCCCATACCCATTTGCTGCCGAAATAATTTCCCAAAAGCAATAATAAAAAACCTGCAAAAGCAACGGCAACACTGCCTGCGATACGCAAAAGACCTTTATTATCCAATTCGGGTCCTCCCACGCGGTGTCCGCATTATTAAATCAACTGGTAATTCTTATACTTCTCGAGAAGATCCTTTACATTGGTTCTGCGTTTTTTATTATCCCTCGCAGTCGGCTCGCCTGACGGCTCGACAGTCTGCGAATTTTCGGATTTGGCTACAGAGGTCGAGCCCTCGGTACCTTCCTGTTCCAAGGCTTGGGACTCCTGCTTGCGGCGGAGCTTCTCCTGCTCAAGCAGCGTCATACGGGTACGCTGTTCCGACTGTGGAGATTGGGCATCGGAAGCCTCATCATCCCTGCTTTGGGCCGCAACATCGGCAGCAACCATTTCAGGCTGGGGCGCACTGTATTGCGGCTGTGTTATATCAGGAGAAGGTATTGTCACAGCGGTATTTTCAATTTTTGCGGGATCGCCGGAGGTGCTGAAACCGCGTCTTTCCTGAGATTGCAACGCACCCCCGACGATTGCACGGGAGCGCTCATAATACCCATTGGATTGGTTTTTAATGTCTGCCAACGCCAGCTGCTGTGCATCATAAAATGAGTGCGGTGCAGCTTCCAGTGTCGCATAAAAGGAATCGGCTTCCCAATATGCGTTTTGTAAATTATGAATCAAGTCGGAAAGCGAATGAACCATCCCTTCACGCATTTCTCTGACAAACATCTGTGATTTCTCTGCTTCTTCACGCTCTCGGCTGATCTTTGCTTCCAGATTGGCTATGATTGTACGGGCATTTTGTTCGGCGCGCTGCACAATGCTGTCAGCACTTTCGCACGCCAGAGAATAAACCTCTCCCACCGTATCAAGGTACTTGTCATATTCCCTTTTTGCCGAAATACTGTCGTTGTAAAGTCGTTTCAGCTCTTCAATCTGAGATTGAAGCTGACGAATTTCGTATTGCTTGGCAAGAAGGCTTTGGTTTAAAGTGCGGTTGGTTAATTCCATGGCGGTTAGTCTTTTTCGCAGTGCATCATGTTGATTCAAATCCTGAGTTTCCCTGCTATGATCCGATGAAGCCGGCGTTTCACCCCAAAAATCCGATTCGGAACTGCCCGTATTCATTCCGTTCATTCGGTATTCCAACTGTATCATCCTTTCCGCCATATTTTAAGATAAAACAATTATTGCTTGGTTTTCATGGATTTTAGTATATAGCCTTCGCCGTCTTTTTTGAAAGTACCTGAAACAATACTATCTACCTTTTCTTTATCTTTTGCGATATAAAAAGTTGCTGCTATTTCATATGCTTCGTTCCCAAGATTTGAACAAACAACATCAGCATAAACCGATTTTCTGTAATTCGGCTGCCACATCTCGACGACTTTCTTATTGGGATTGTATAAGTCGCTTTGGGTAACATCGATCTTGTTTTCTCCGAACAGCTGCTGCAGCTTGGATGAAACCGACTCAGGCAGAACCTGCCGAAAAAACATGTCCTTTTCATTGGGCATATCCACCAGACTGTCATAGTAAAGATGGCAAAAGGCAAACTGAACTGCCGCGCTTACCGGAAGTTCGGATACCTGATTAAATCCGTCTATGGCAAAAAGATATTTCAGCTCATAAAGCCGCTTGGCATAAAAAACGGCGTCAAACGAATCGGTTTTACCGCCCTTGGAAACCGATACCGAATCTTGCTTGGTTTGGGCAGCCAAGCTTTGGGACGCTTGTGTGTTTGTATCCGAGACTTCTGCCGCGGATGCCGCG
>DHOG01000014.1:21242-28198 GCA_002410715.1 Ruminococcaceae bacterium UBA5396
ACAAGCGCAGTCATTCCTATTACCATTAAGATCAGCGGAATTTTATGCTTCATAGAAGATTGCATCACGGTACCCAACCTTTCGGGTTAATCGTTGCCGCTTGTATAATGGGCGAAGGGGCGGGCTTAATGATTCCAATTCACCCACTCGAGTTTAGAATCAATAAAAAGATTGCGGGATTCTACCATTTGGTTCTTAACATACGCCTTTACATTAACGGTGGCACCCAGCGGAAAATTGATTGACAGGCTCTCAAGCGGTGTAGACAACACCTTGTCAACGCCGGTCAGCTTGCGGTAATCCCCTTTCACAAAGTGAAAACGCACCGGCATGAAATGTCTGTTGTTATCGACGCGCAGATATCGCTCCTTGTTCTTCTGGTGCGTAAATTCAAACACCTTCTGTCCGGCGATTCCCTGACCGTCGTCGGTATATGTATTGGTATCCCAATTGTTGGTGCAGACCTGATAGCGAATGGTTCCGAGCTTGGGCATAGTAAACTTATCGCCGTTTTTCAGAATTTTCCCGTTTTCAAGCCGGATGGACATTCTTCTGGCAACCGTAACCGTAATCACAACCTCCCCGTTATCATTCTCGTCATCATCATCGTCATCGGTAGGCTGGGTAGTGGTTGTTCCGGTTGTCTGGGTGGTTTGTGTCGATTGGGTTGACTGGGTTGAAGAGGCGGTGGTTGTGGTCTGTGAGGGCTGGGTTTCATCAAACGCCTGCCCGTCATTTTTATCTCCTATAAACTCCGCCACATCCGAGGGAAGTCCGGAAACACTGCCTTTTTGCACATAGCTGCTTCCGCTGATGGTAAGATAATCGGTAATAATCCTGCCCATAATATAGGAGCTGTTTTGAACCTGTGTTCTGGAGTTGGGCACATACACCAAACCTTTTATATAAGCGGTTCCGCTCATTTCAATATAACCTTTGGTATAAAGGTTGCCCTGCATATATATATTGGCGAGCGGCAGCCTGTTGTCGGTGTAGATTACATGACCGCCAATCCGGGCACCATTGAAGCTTATATTGTTATCGCCCTTGTCAATAATCAGTGTGAATTGATCTGTACTGCCGAAGGAGGAACCGGTTGCATTAAATTTCCCGTTCATACCGCTGAACATACGATCCACATATAAAATGACTCTTCCGCCGCCCTTGATTGCAATGGTTCCGTTCATTGTAAGATGTTCGGCTCGTATAACACGTAGCTGACCTTGGGGCACTTCGATATTCAGCGTAACCTCGTATTCAACCGTCAAATGGCGGATGAACGAATCGGCTTTCAGGGTAAATCCACTGGGCTTCTCCCCTAAAGACTCATCCCATCCGATTACCAAGTCCTTTGTACCGTCCTTATACTCGGTGCTTTTATTCATGAAATAGGTGGTTTCAGGGAAGTTTTTATAATCCTTAAAAATATAATTGATTATTTCACCGTTATAATTCTTAACAAGCGGCTTATTAACATCAGAAAGCTCTCCGACCTTCACTTTATCGGCTGCATAAATATGACCGGTTGTCCAAGGGTTGCTCCCGCCCGACAGCTTGCCTTTGGTTATAATTCCGTCTCCTTTAATGATCCCAGAGCCTTCTAATATTAAATCTCCTTGTGCATAAACTGCCGCATCAGCGATCTGATCCGCGGCCGCCGATAGAATGCCCGCCGTTGTAAAGCCTATGCCGACTGCTAGGACAAGAGAAAGAAGTTTTTTGCTGATTCTCATACCATTTGCCTCCCATTATTATAAAATAGATGCAAAAAGCTGCATTATGAAATCATAATGCAGCTTGACAATCGTAGCGGTTTTCCACCTTAGACTCAACGCTTTGCGCCGCTGGCTTTCGCCAGTTTTGCCCAATGCAGCCTGACAATCATAACGGAATCATCCGTCTTAGACTCATTGCTTTGCGTCGCTGGCTTTCACCAGCTTTGCCAAGGTTATTCAGTTGTTATATATTTGATATGGTTCATATTATAAATAGACAAAACCAATTTGTCAACCCTTTTTTTGGAAGGCCCTGCTGTTAGCTTTTTCATCTAATGCTGAATAGAAATAATCCTCTAAATCGGCGGCAATGCGTTCAAAACAAAATAGTTCGGCAGTCTTTCTTCCGTTTTCGGCAAGTAGTTTTCTTACTTCCTCATTTTCCAGCAAACAAATAAGTTCGGTAGCCGCCATGTCCATATCCCCCTGTTCAAACAGAAGCATATTCTCGCCCGGGCAGGCGTAGGTATTGATGCCGCCGCAGTCTGCAGCAATAACAGGCGTACCCGATGCCATTGCCTCAAGAGGAGGCATCGGAAACGATTCATATAATGAGGCGGATAAAAAAATGTCGGCTTCACGATATAGCTTTGCAAGAACCTCCTGTGGCTGCATTACATAATAATTAATTTCAAACGGCAGGGTTGGCAGCTCGGGTTTTACCTGACATGCCCAGTTAACTTTAAACCTATAGCCCATGGACCAGACCCTATGCAGTAACTTTAAAGCAAATGCAAACCCTTTGAACGGCAAGGCCGGATTCCCTACCAGAAGAATTGTCCCGCTAAACGTTTTTTTCGAATCGGGTCTATAAAATTCGAGATCAATCCCATTATACAATACGCCGGCGTCAACACCGTATTTCACATTCATAATTTCTGAAACCAGCTCAGAAACAGCTAGATAATTCACAGGGATGGAATAGAGAAGCCGATTATATTGTATATGTTTGTTCTTGCTCCCCAACAATTGGCCGTAATCACCATACAGGCCCTCATATCCCTGTTCCCAATAAAACACCGGGGTATGAATCGGCTGGGCAAAGTCGGTAAGACCGCTTGCAAAGCCAAGCATGATGATATCAAAATTTTGAAGCTTCTCCGCAAATTTATCCTCCGGCTCGAGTACCACCTGCCCGCTGATATCGTATGCAGGATCTAAATTGCACCACTCGGGAAGAGCAACCGAATTACCCTTTTCTGCCGGCTGGTTTCTGTAAATGGCATAAACAGAATGTCCGCGTTTTTGAAGCTGCCTCATTTGCTCTAAGAGGCATTTCAATCCACCGGTTAGATGCTTGTGCGGAAGAATATATGCAATCTTCAATTTATGGCTGTAATTCAACTGCGGTTTTTGCGTAATTTTTTCGGTTGCCTTAGTGTCTTTTGATTTTGGATAAAAGATATAACATTGCAGACCGCCTTTCCCGACAGGAAAAGATCGGTATGAGAAATCAAATTCACTGAATGCGACAGGGTGATATTCCCGTACCCTTTCAACAGAGCCGCCGCTGCTTTCCCTCTCGGTCAGCAGTGTGGTTACACAGAAAACAGATTGATGGGTGTAGGGAAGTATATTTTTAAGAAGCTGCAGAGAACTCTCTCTGCCCAGCGTTTCAAAAACACCCGTAATCACGATACAATCATAACGTTTTAGCCTGCCGGGCTGCAGCAGACAGTCTACCTCAAGTATGTTATCATATACGTCCTCTACCAAGATGCTTTCATCGTCTAGCTCCACCTTGTCCACCAAGACAGGCGTGTTGTTTGAATGCCCAAGCAAATTCCGGATGAGACAACCGAACATCAAATCATACGGGCTGATTACCAAGACACGTTTTGGCTTTTCAGTTATAAGATAGTAGCTCAAAATCATTTCAGTCATGGTGGTCAGCAGAGCATCCGGGTCAGCTAAATCTGCAATCGGTATGCCTGTATTCACTGCGATCTCTGTCATCCTGCTGATGCATTTTTTTCTTTCTGCTGATTCAGGCATTTGGTATGCCTTGATTAAATTTTCAAAATAAGACATCATAAAAAGACCATATGCCAGGGCTGACAGACTTTTATCTGCCTTTTTTAGCATTTCGGTTATTTCCAGTTTTATCTCGACTATTGTTATATTGTCATAACTAAAATTTTCGTGTGAAACGCTTTCGTCATTTTGATAGTAATTATAGTAGGGTTTATCCAACAGACCAACACAATTGACCTTAAGCATTATTTTTGTATTGAGTAGCAGGTCTTCGGCAAATCTTTTTCCTACGGTAAACCGCTCGTTTATGATAACATCACGTTTATATAGCTTATTTGCCACGGAACAAATGCCGCCGATCATACTCTCTATCGCTTCAAACTGCGTCATAATCCGAAAACTGCCGGAACTGGTTGGATTACCAATCTTGCCGCCCACCCACCTGAGGCCGCATTGCACAATTTCCAGATCATACGCAATCAGTTTGTTTACCATTTCAGCTATCATTTCGGGTTCGATCCAGTCATCACTGTCCACAAACGAAATTAAGTCGCCTTCAGCAGCCGATAACCCTGCGTTTCTCGCTGCCGATACGCCCTGATTCGGCTGATGGATAACCACCACTCTCGAATCGGAAGCGGCATATTCATCGCATATTTCCCCGCTTTTGTCGGGCGATCCGTCATCAACCAAAATGATCTGAAGATTATTATATCTCTGGTTTAATATGCTGTCCACACACCGGTTAAGAAACCTCTCCGCTTTATAAACCGGAACGATAACACTGACCTTATGCATATCCACACTTACAAGCTCAGCTACACCCACTCTTTTCCCAGCTTTCCGTTTCATATTTTAATCTTTGTTTAAGAGATCCTTCCTACTTTGTTTATCGGCAGAGAATTGATAAACTGAATAGATAGAATGACTCGCCTGCTTGTGAAAAAATATAATTATCATCAACGAGCGCCTTGTAAACAAAGTTTTCCCTATATTAAATAATGGTGGTGGCGGCAACAAAAATGGTTATAAAGTACACATTGTTTTGACTGTAATCATAATCCTTCAAGCGTATCTGCTTTCTCTTGGGTAAACTCATTTTACCCCCACCTGCATAATACATATAAAAAATTGATTATCATTCTACCATATCAAATAAAAGAAGCCAACTGCAAAGCAATCGACTTCTTTGGACAATGTTCTGTAATGAAGGTAACAAAAAAGATGCAAGTGCTATATGAAGATTATGCTTATTATAGGAAATTAGAATATTTGAATTTAAGGAATATTATATGGATAACGTGAGTCAAAGTAAAACTAATCATTTGTTAGAGTACGGATTACCTTGCAGGGATTGCCGACAGCTATACTATTGGGAGGGATGTCTTTCGTAACGACACTGCCTGCACCGATTACACTATTTGCGCCGATAGTTACACCCGGTAATATAATCGCTCCAGTGCAAATCCAAACATTGTCACCGATATTTACTGGGTAAGTATATTCCAATCCTGCCAACCGTTGTTCTACATCCATTGCGTGTTCTTCAGTGATGATACAAACGTTAGGAGCGATAAATACGTTGTCACCTATCGTAATTTTTCCGCTATCCATGAGCTTGCAGTTGACGTTGAGGAAAAAATTATCACCCACCGATGTATTATACCCATAAGTACAAAAAAGTGGCTGCTCCACAACGCAGTTATCTCCAGTCTTGCCTAACAACTCGCGTATAGCAATTTGCCGTGCATCGCGGTCTAATGGATTTAGTCTGTTGTAATCATATAACTTTTTAATGGTAATATCACGGTCTGATACAAGTTCAGGATCACTAGGCTGATATAACATTCCTGCATGCGATTTTTCTTTTTCCGTCATAGTGATCTCCCCTCATACAATCAAATTAATCCATACACATTATAATATAAAACAATTTAATTTTCAACAATATTCCAGTATCGTAATATTCTGAAACGCGTTATACCATAATGCTTGCTCTTGTTTATTCCCATAATATAAATAATCCTTGCTTAAATAGTATCACAAATAGATGTTTTCTCCACTAAAAACAAAAAGACCGCCGACAAAAATCAACAGTCTTTTTTGGCGCGCCTGGCAGGATTCGAACCTGCGACCTACCGGTTCGTAGCCGGGCACTCTATCCGCTGAGCTACGGGCGCATACCATTTTCAAACGCTTTATTATTCTACTCCATCAGTCATGGCTTGTCAAGACGATGCTTTGCGATTGCCGAAATTTGATATTGATTTTTGCATAAGCATGGTGTAAACTATAATCCGCAGGCCGTGAGGGAAGCTCATGCCGCAACCTATGGGGATATAGCTCAGTTGGTAGAGCGCTGCGTTCGCAATGCAGAAGTCAGGGGTTCGAGTCCCCTTATCTCCACCATCATTATGTCAAGCCCGCACCAAAAATAATTTGGCGTGGGCTTTGGCGTTTTAAGGGCAATTGGTTTGAAAATAGAAAGAGGGCAAACCGAGCTTAATAGCAAGGTTTGCCCATACTTTCGTAGTAATTGAGATTAGCTTTAGCAGAGCTATTTTAGGCACACTAAGGTGTTTGCTCATAATAGGATACCTTACTGAAATTTCTTTTTCTTCAACCGCACCCAAATATCTATAACTATCCCTAACCCAATCAGTACCCAATAACTAATGAGCCAAATATAAAAAAGATTGCTTGAATATAATACAGACCCCTCTGTCCCTCCTGGATATGCAATGCTATCAGTTTCAAATATTGCAGCAAGCATAAGGGCAGCCACATAACCTAAAGGTGCTATAATTGTTGTTGCTCTCCATTTGAAAATATATGATAAAATTAATGCAATGCCGCCTGCAATTGCTACAATTACAGCCCCATCGTCCGTCCCATGTATTTCAAATGCGACATATCTGCAAATCCAATAAGATAAAGCAAATAGCAATAAAGAAATGCCTATCCAAATAAGTTGCTTTTTGTTTTTCATCGGCACTACCTCCAATCATTATATAAATTCACTACCACTTCAAAAACATTTTGTTGGGTAGTATATATAAAAAGTTTACCACAGTAAAGCAACGGTATCATGGTTGGAACCATCGTCTACAACCTTGTAGGGTAGAATGATTGACCATCCTTTTGCAAGGATACTCTAAATATAGCGCCTTACTTTATTCAGAGTATCCTTGCAAAAGGATGGTCAAT
>DHOG01000014.1:28372-28617 GCA_002410715.1 Ruminococcaceae bacterium UBA5396
CGACCGCGGATTTTGAAGAGATGGGGAAGAGGTATAGATGTTGGCGGCATTGCTCAGCCCGCCTACGCCAGCACCCGCCGGCAGACCGCCGTCCAGGTGAGGGCGGAGAGGTCGGGCGCGGGGCCGGCCGCCGTGGCGGCGGCTTCTTTGATGGCGGCGGCGAGCCGGCGGTGAAAGGCGGGAAGGCAATCGGATAAGGGCGTATCCGTATCACACATTTCGGGCGGCTGAACGAAGCGGATGCC
>DHOG01000014.1:28921-29340 GCA_002410715.1 Ruminococcaceae bacterium UBA5396
CCGGGCAAGTCCGTACAAACGGCCCGCATGCCGCAGGCAAGGGATTCCGCCAGCACCAGCGGCAGCCCGTCGTAAAAGGAAGGCAGCACGAAAACATCGCCCCGGTTGAATTCCCCGGCCAGCTGCGCCTGGTTGAGCGGCCCTAGCGGCGTTATATCCCAGCCGCTGGCCGCGATCAGACCCTCCGCCTGCAAGCGCTGCGCTTTGCCGCTCCAGCCGCCCGCCAGCCGCAGGGAAAAGCGCGCCCGCGGCCAGCCCAGTTTATCCAGGGCGGCAATCAGGCTATATACGCCCTTTTTTTTAGATATCTTGCCCGCATATACCAGGCGCACCTCGTCGTGTAGGCGCCGTTCGTTCTTATTATAAAAGACCTGCTGATTGAAGCCGTTGCCCACGGCCATGACCCGGCTGGGCGATAG
>DHOG01000014.1:29506-30892 GCA_002410715.1 Ruminococcaceae bacterium UBA5396
CAGGCCAAAGCAGGCGATCGCTTGCTGCCGCTGCTCCTCGTGGAGGCAGCAGACCTTATCGAGAGCCGCAACGCCGCTGCGGATATAGGCGCGGCGAAGGGGGTTGGTATACATCTGCCTAAGATCCGTGCCGTGGCAAATGCCCCATATGGCTAGGCTGGGGAAAAGCCGCCGGGCCAGGGCGGTCAACAAATAAAGATGGTGGCAAATGATAACATCCGGCCGAAAGGATTCCACCACAGCAACGAGGACGCCTGTGAAGGCCGCCTCGAATTGTCCCAGCATCTCCTCGCTCATATGGCGGTAGAGCGTGCTCTTGTAAGGCATCTCGTCGGACATACCGGCAATGGGGAAGGGCAGCGCGGGGGTGTTGAAATAGACGGGATGGAATTCCACCCCGGCGGGGAGGCACACCTTGTCGCTCTCATATACACCGGCCACCACGGCCTGACTGTGGCCTATTTCGGCAAAGGCGCGCACCATCTCGGTAAGATAAACGCCGCTGCCTGTGGAATGGGGTTTTTGCGCGCTTACGCTCAAAATTCGCATAGATTGTCTCCTGAACCCATCCGCATGGGGCATGAGCGCGGCCATGCTGTGGCCGCGTACCCACGCCTTTCTATTTTATCATAAAAGTACGGCATATCACATGCAATATGAAGGACGATTTAATCAAGAGACGGCTATGCCGCAGGCGGCGGTATTAGCACTCGAGACCCGAGAGTGCTAAAAGTTTGCTTTTGCATTGAGATGCTGCCAAACTGCTGTAACAATGCATTTGTATGATAAGCATGTAAGCAAAAAGGGCGCGGCTGGCCGGATACGGAACGCCGTTCCCGCAGAGACTGAACTACGAAAACATAAAAGGAGGTTTTCATCATGCGTGGACTGATTCCTTACCGCAGGAGCAATGGAAATGTGAACAGCATTGCTAATTATTTTGACGATTTTGAGAAGGCTTTCTTTGGCGGCCTGCCCAGCTTTAGCTGGGGCACTTTCCGAACGGACGTTCTGGATAAGGGAGACCATTTTCTACTCAAGGCCGATCTACCGGGCGTAGCCAAGGAGGATATCCATCTGGACATCAATGGCGACGACTTGGTGATAAGCGTGGAGCACGAAGAAAGCAAGGAGGAAAAGAGCGAGAATTTCCTCCGCCGGGAGCGGGCATACGGCTCTTACTGCCGCAGCTTCGATATTTCCGATATCGATGCGGACAATATCAAAGCCGCTTATAAGAACGGCGTATTGGAACTCGCCCTGCCCAAGCGGGCCGAGGAATCCCCGCGGGGAAGGCGGATTCAGATCGATTGATTTGTGCCCCGTGTAAGGCGGGCCGCTTGTGGCCCGCCTTAACGTGTCAAAAAAGTGGCTATAGCCACTTTT
>DHOG01000014.1:31122-35497 GCA_002410715.1 Ruminococcaceae bacterium UBA5396
GGCCGGCGCTACTGTGCCACATACGCCAGGCCGATGGATTTGTACATGCGATCGAAGAGCAGCATCATGCTAGGGACTTCCACGTCCAGGCTTTGCAGGATGGCGAGAGTTAGGGCCACGCCGAAAAGGAACAGGAAGGCGGCGACGGCCCGCTTGTCGCGCCGCTTGAGGAGGGGAGGCAGGTCGATCAACGCGACCAGGGCAAAGCTCGTCAAGATCCACCCCATGGCTAGGCCTCCTGCCCGCAAGCGGAGGCCTCGGCCTTTTTGGGCAGCTTGCGTATTTTGGCCACAATGAGGGTAAGCAGGGGGATTAGGATCTCAAAGGGCGTCCAGATGACGGGCGTGGTCTCCCAGGCGGAGGCGGTATGCTCCACGGAGCTGCGATACAGCGTAGACGAATAGGTCAGGATCAGAATGCTCATCACAAGGGCCAGGCGCTTATAGGACGTGACGCCCAGCAGGCGGGCCACGGTGATGGTGGAGGCATAGCAGAGCACGGAGATTTTGAAGTACAGCAGCATCATCAAGGCCGCGGCAAAGAGGATCTCCATGCGGCTGAGGGTCTGGCCTAGGTTCACTAGTCGCAGCACCACCAGCCCGGGCAGGGTGAACATGGAGATGGTGTCCCCCAGGATGGAGATATCCCTTAGCTGCACGGATAGCAGCACGACCATGCCCATGGCCGCGCCCCCAAACCAGTATTTTGTGGCATCCTTGGAGGAAAGGCGCACGCAGGGCGCGCACATCAAAAACACCACCAACTCGCCAAAGGGGACGGTGAGGATGAGATGGGTGCCGTGAAGATAGTTCTTGACGGGCTGGGCGAAAAGGGGCAGGAAATTCTGAAAATCCATCTGGTTGGACAGCAGGATGATGGTTACGAGCACAATGGCAAACTCGACGAAGGTAAAAAGCGTGCCGTACTGGGTCACCACCTTGAGCCCGTGGCGCACGGCGTATACCGCTACCAACACGCACAGCAGGGCCAGCACCAGCCGGGGCGTTTCCGTCATCACGGTGATCTTGGCAAAGTCACACAGATCCTGCAGGTTGAGGGCGGCCAGGGTGATGAAGAACCATGCGTAGGCAATGCCTAGCAGTTTGCCGAGGATGGGGCCGAACACCTCCTCCAATATTTGCAGCAGATCCTTTTGTGGGAACATGACCATCAGCGTCCTGTATAAATAAATCAGGGGCATGGCCAGCACGATGCCAAAGAGCAGGGGCAGCCAGGCTTCATGCTTGGTGATGCCGGCCACAAAGGCAGTGAGCAGGGCGGAGGATTGTAGATAAAAGGCGATGGCGAACATGAAGCGGCTGCCCGATATCTGCGAATGATCGATTTTCATTGGCTGTTTTCCTCCATAGTCACGGATTGCACGATCTCACCGGTGCCGGCCAGGCGCAGGTCGACCTCTACGATCAGCTCGAGCTGCTGGAAGAGCTCGTCCCAATCGCCCTCCATATCCTTCCATTGCTTGGGATACTTGCGGTAGACGGAAACGCCGAAGCCGAAGATATCCGCCCGCAGGGCCTTGGCGGCCTCAAAGGTATCGAGGATGCGCTGCCGGATCTCCGTTTTGGCCAGGGTTTCGAGATAGGGCACCAGCTCCTTGGGCTGGGCGTTGCCAAAGCCGATCAGCTCGGCAATGCCCGCTATGCCCGAGAGATCGAGCTCCACGCGTACGCCGCCGTCGGGGCGGAGGCTTACCCTCCGCTTGCAATCCAGCCGCGAAAGGTGCAGCACGGCCTTATTGGGGCCGTCTGTCAGCATGACGTTGCTGGTTTTCACGTGCCCCAAAGACCAGATATAGCCCAGGCCGTCGTCGTTGCTCAGGCTGCCCACCATCCGGTCATCCTTGAATACGGCCATGCCGATCATGTTGATCGACTGCTTCTCCCCCTCGTTGAAAAGCTTCACTAACGGGATGACGGCGCTGGTGGTGCCCTCCAGCAGCGTTTCCATAAAGTCGATCAGGCGGATGCGGTAGGCTGGGGATATCCGCGCCTGATCCTCCAGCATGCCTGCCAGAAATACGCCGCATAGCTCCTCCTCCGCCACCCTGGCGGACATGGCCTCGCCCGCGTTGCCCTCCACCACCAACATGGGCACCTCCAGACGGGTCTGCTGCTCCCGCATGAACATATCGATATGGTCCCTGAGCCCCTGCTCACACAAGGCGGAGCCGAAAAGGCGCACCTGGTTATGCTTGGACATGACCGTGCGGTTGCTGTTCTGGTCGATCTGCATGAGGCAGCCCATCACGGTGGCGTTGGTGGCCTTGAGCATGGAAAAGGCCGATTGCCCCCCTTCGCCCTGGCTGCCGCCGGAAGAGCGGCCGGAAGAGCCCCCGGAGCCTGTGCCCGCGCCCTGGGTATTGGCCATCTCCAGCGTAAGGTCTACCATGCCCGGTACGGTGGAAAGATCTACTGCGCTGCCAATGACGATGGCCAGCTTGTCGATTTCCTTGCTATCCCAGCAGCCGCTGAGGGTGGAGGATGTTAGGAGCAGGGCGAGGGCCAGGGCCAGGCGCTTTGCAGGTGTTCTCATGGCTTCCCTCCTGCTGATCCGTCCTCATCGGATGCGAAGGGGCGCAGGGGCGGCACGAAGAAGTGGCCGCGGGTGGTATCCCCCTTGGCGATGCGCGCCGGGCGCTTGTTCATAAACCAAAGTGGGGTACGGATCACCGTATCCTGGATATCGGAAGTATGGGAGAAGCTATCAAAATAGGATACGCCAAAGGATTCTAGTGTAGCCAGGTGGATCAGCAGCGCCAAAAAGCCGAAGGCGATGCCATAGAGACCCACGAAGGCGGCCGGGATCATCATGGCGATGCGCAGCATGGCGCTCGAATCGCTCTGGTTGGGTATCAGAAAGCCCGCCACGGCCGTTACAGCGATGGTGATGACCATGGGTGCGCCCACGATGCCCGCGTTTACGGCGGCCTCGCCCATAATCAGCGCGCCCACGATGCTGATGGCCTGGCCTACGGCGCGGGGCAGGCGTACGCCTGCCTCACGCAAGATTTCAAAGGCGACGATCATCACCAGCGCCTCCAAAAAGACCGGGAAGGGCGTGCCCTCCCGTGCGCTGGCGATCCGTAGAAGCAGCGTGGTGGGGATGAGCTCCTGATGAAAGGCCGTGAGGGCGATATAGATGGCCGGGCTGAACACGGTGAGCAGGTATGCAAACAAGCGCAGGATGCGTAGGAGGGTAGCATACAGGGGCCGGGTATAATAGTCCTCCGCGGTTTGGAAGCTTTCGATGAAGAGCATGGGCGCGGTGAGCACAAAGGGGGTGCCGTCCACGGCGATGGCTACGCGGCCCTCCAGTATTTTGGCCGCCACTACATCCGGCTTTTCGCTGTAGCCGATGGTGGCAAAGGGAGAATAGGGCGCGTCCTCGATGTATTCCTCGAGATAGCCCGATTCCAGGATGGATTCCACATCCAGGCGGCTGATGCGGTAACGCGCGGTCTCTACCACGTGCGGCGCTGCTACCCCGTCGAGGTACAGCAGGCAGACAACGGTGTGGCTTTTGCGGCCCACGTCGAGCTGCTCCACGTGCAGACGGCCGTCATGTATCTTGCGGCGGATGAGGGCCGTGTTGGTGCGCAGGTTTTCCGTGAAACCCTCGCGCGGGCCGCGCACCACCGTTTCGGATTGCGGCTCCGTAACGGCGCGCTTTTCCCATCCCTTGGCCTCGATGCCCAGCCCACCAGCGCAGCCGTCGAGCAGTAGGACGGCGTTACCCCGAAGGCAGGCGGCGGACAGATCCTCCAAGGACTGCACCGCTTCCACGCTGGCGGCGCAGAGCGCCTCCCGGCCAACGGCATCCAGCAAAGCGTCTGCACGGGGAAGCTGCGCTTCTGCGATGCGCCAGCTGCGCAAGGGCCGCAGGACGGCCTCGGTGAGGATCATATTATCGACCAGCCCGTCGATAAACACCAACGCGGCCTCCACGCTGCCGTCAGGGCCAAAGCGGAACCTGTGCACGATCAGGTCGTTGCTATACGAGAGGAGCGTTCGCAGGCTGTCCAGGTTTTCCTCCAGGCCCTTATCGATCTTTTTTTCGGGCGCGCTTTGCGCATCGGACCCATCGGCCTCGCCGCCGCGGCGCTTATAGGCGGAATCCATAAAAAAGCGCAGTTTGCGCAGCATGTAACTAAACAGCAAGCCCCAGCCGCTCCTTCCAGTTTCTTTTCCCTTTAGTATTATCAGGGCGGGATGGGAATATCCAGAAAAGGCCAGGGCCGCATAGTGAGTTTGTCACGGAAGGGGGAGGGAGAGGGGGGTATAATAAAACCATAACCAAGCCATACGAAAAGGAGGAGCGCAAATGGCAACCCTTACGATAACCAAAGAAAACTTCC
>DHOG01000023.1 GCA_002410715.1 Ruminococcaceae bacterium UBA5396
GAGGGGAGAACGGTATATGACTTTTCTAACATTCAGTTCCCGGCATTAGAAAGCGGGGATTACCGCTTCACCCTGATGGACAAGGCCGGGAACAGCGCCGTTGTCGTAGTCCCTGTATCCAATATCGCCATGCTGGATGTAACCGCCGCGCTGAACGTGCCCTTTGTCATATCTCCTAATGCAGATAGGCTGTATGCCGGGGATATTTCCTTTCAGAACCATTCCAATGTGCCCGTCAGCCTCATGCTCCAAGGTATGATTGCCTACGGCAACGCGCCCGAGCTTGTAAGCCCCAATGCCAAGTCATGGAAGTCGCTGACCGCTTCGGAGACTAAACGCTTTCTGGCGCTCGGCTTTACCGGCAACGGCGAGGACTTTTGGGTGGATGAACAGCCCCATACCCTCGGCGTGATTGCCAAGGGCGGTACTGCCAGCTTTGCCATGCAAAGCCGGTTCGGATCTGCGTGGGAGCCCTTTACGGCATGACGGTGAAGGTGCAGATCGCTGGGTAGGAAACAACAGGCACATAGAAAGCATTTATGAGACATCGGGTCAACTTGGCCCGATGTCTCGCTGCATGTGCAAGCAATAGGCAAATGGAGGGAAGCCGTAGTTTTTTTTGAAAGTGATGATTTAAAGCAGATTCGGGATAGCAGTGTTGGGACCCATCCTAGTTGCCATATTTGCTATTTAGACAAACTCCTGGACATCATTTAAGCGAATGATCCGATTGGCAATCTCTATGATCCCTTCGTCCTTAAGCTTTTTCAGTTCCCGAAACAAAGAAGGCCGCTGTACACCAAGGTAATCGGCAAGCTGCTTTTTGTTGATGGGCAATCGGATGCGATTGGATTGTTGCAAGATAGCTTGCTGCTTAAGGTATTCTAGAAGGTTTTCCCGGAGAGTGTTTTGGGTAGTCATTGTAATCTTTCGGTTCAGCTTATGTGAATTATGAGATAACATTTTGATGAAATGCATCGTGAAATGATAGTCGTGCAAAAAGATCGATACCGCCTGTTTCGTAACATGCAAAATCTGCGCATCGGACATACAATAGATCGTGAACGGATATGCGTGGGTATCGCCAAACAGCAGATTTGCCCCCAGCATCTGCCCCTTGGGAAATTCAAACATCGTCATGGCCGAACCGTTTTCTAAAAGCGAATAAGCGGCAAGGCTGCCGGATAGCATAATATCCAGCGTTTTGCAGCTGTCTTTTTGGTTATAGACCGTGGCGCCCTTTGCATAGTTCTTCAAATACAATTGATTACCGGAAATCTGCTCCTCAACCACATGCAGCGGTAGTTGTGAAAACAGCGGTATCGCCTTTATTTTCTCTATCAAAGCAATAGCACCCCCTGTTCAAATAATATAACAAAAGGAAACACATGTGTCTATCCATATGCAAAGCAAAAGGTTATATTGTTTGTATTGCTGGAAAGGAGGCATTATAAATGATCGAACAGGTCTTTCAGATCGCGCAGGGAGACGCACATACGGTTGAAAAGGTCATCACCGATGAAAATGTGCATTATATCCATATGATTTTCAACAGAGACAAAGGACTCCCCGAACACCTCTCCAACTCCAATGTTTATATGAGCGTAATAAGAGGGTTGCTGTCCATTGGTTTGGATGAACAGGAAGTTCACGAATATCCCACAGGAAGCGTGCTGAAAATCCCCAAGGGGATCAAAATGAATGTCAAAAACCTACACGATGATATTTTGGAGCTGATTGTCGTAAAGGCTCCGGCTCCGGGGAAATAGCTTCATTCGATAGGAGGATGCGCGTGGATATTTTTACCCTGGCCATATGGATCGGCACATTGACTTTTCTTGGGATATCCCTTGCTAAAGATAAAGTGAAAACGAAGCAGGCGCTTAAAATGGCGCTGGGAATGGGAAAAGGGATGGTAGCCAGCATCCTTTCCATTATTTTTGCAATCGGTTTGATCTTAACCCTGTTGCCGCCCACTGAAATTGCAGCATTTTTGCGCAGTCAATCTGCCTTGCTGGCGACTGTTGGGGGCGCGCTGCTCGGCACCATCACACTGGTCCCTGCTTTTATTGCGTTCCCGCTGGTGGGTACGCTGGTTCACGCAGGGGTTAGCGTGGTTCCGTCCGTTGCTTTTCTAACTACCCTGACGATGGTGGGTGTGGTTACGTTCCCCCTTGAAAACAAGGCGTTTGGAACAAAATTTACCGCAGTCCGAAATGGCCTTAGCTTTCTTTTCGCGATTGCGATCGCGCTTGTGATGGGGATGATGCTATGATAATCATAAAAAAAATAAAGGAAAACCTGTTTTTGAGCATTGTGGCCTTAGCCTATATCATTATGTTCATCGCAAAACCGGCAATGGGAATTGAGTCGGTGAAGAGCAGCGGGTATTATATCAAGGAGATGCTCATGATTATGCCGGTCATCTTCATTCTGACGGCTCTTTTGGATATGTGGGTTCCAAAGGAAAAAATACTGCGGTACTTGGGCAAGGAGGCTAAAACCAAAGGCATTCTTCTCTCCTTTGTAGTCGGCAGTATTTCGGCCGGCCCCGTTTACGCGGCGTTTCCGATGTGCGTTATGCTCCACAAAAAAGGGGCTTCCATTCGGAATATCGTCATTATTCTAAGTTCATGGGCTGTGATTAAAGTTCCCATGCTTCTCAACGAGGCGAAGTTTTTGGGGCTGAAATTCATGGCCTTGCGATGGGTCCTTACCGTTATTGTCATTATTATTTTTTCCTGGCTAACAGCAAAAATCATAAAGGATCAGGATATACCGGGCGAAGTGCTGACACAGGCCGGGCTTCATATCAACCGGGACGCCTGCATGGGCTGTACGCTATGTGCAAAGAGTTATCCCGAATTATTCGAGATAGAAAACAAAAGGGCCCTGGTGAAGCCGCAGGAAGCATTGGATATGGATAAGCTGGAGAACGCAATAAGAGCATGTCCGGTAAAGGCTATATCTTACAATGAGAACACAGCTATGTAGATAGTCTCCATGCACCAATTATTCATGTATCCCTCAATTAGACGATTGCATAGTATTAACCTGTACTAGACGGTGGCTTTGAGATCACATATCAGAGCTGCCGTCTTTCTTTTTCAAAAGGAAAATAGTACGGAAGTTGCAATAACTGCGCCCATTTTGTCTCGACAGCTTTGGAATAAAAGGATTCCTGTGAATATTTAA
>DHOG01000020.1:0-898 GCA_002410715.1 Ruminococcaceae bacterium UBA5396
AGCACATGCAGTCCTTCGGGTAGCAGACCGCTGACAATAAATTTCAGCGGCTCCATGGGTGTGGTCATCAAGGTTTCCGCATCCATGGTTTCTAATTTCTTTGGCATTTTAATTCCTCCTCTTAATTCAATTTATCTTGTGAAACGCAATAAATCGAATATTGAAAATTTCGATTCCTTGTGATACCATTGTCCTATATTCAGAAACAAAAATACACAGCGAATCGCAGAAATACCGTTTTGCGGAAAATCGATTATTTGCGAGAGGAGTACCTATGGAACAGTACCCACTGATCAAAGTTTTTGAGGGAAGCGACAAGCTGATTTACTCCATGGCTTACGCCTATCCGGACAAGGTAACTCAGTACGCGCAAAAGTTTATTGGAAATGGACTGATTGAATTCGTGGAAATGGATTTCGAAAAATACACAACATTGCTCACTGAAACGAAATCCATTCCGCTTACTATGGAAAACTATCAGACAATCAGAAACAAAATATTTGATGTTGCAGATACCATTGCGGACAAGCACCGCTATGTCTACTTCTTCTTGGTCGGCTTGCTGAACAATATTTTGAAAGCACCTATCCCTGCCAAAGACGAATTTAAGGTTGCTTTGCTCAGGCCTCTTACAATCTGTATAGATGAATTGGGGCACATTTTAGAGCTACAGGAGGTATGTACGAAAGCGGTCACCACTTGCTTAGATAGAGAAAGCCACTCGGACAAGGAAATGTCCCAGCGGCTTTGTGAGTTTGTATCGAAGTACCCCGGCTTTGCCGAGGCTACTATAAAAATAAAATATGAGCTGCTGCCAAGGAAAAATGGTAAGGTAGATATGGGTACGCTTAAGGATATTCATGATTGGAATCTACGGGAAACAGATGAGCTTTTGGAA
>DHOG01000020.1:1058-1424 GCA_002410715.1 Ruminococcaceae bacterium UBA5396
GGAAATCATGCACCAGGATGGCGAGGGCGTCAGTCTGATGCCATACTATTTGTTTGAATATTTGGATGAGATGCTCTATTTTGAGTTTACCGAGATGCTGAAAAACGCACGGTTCGTTAAGCGTTGCAAACTGTGCAGCCGCTATTTTGTGTTGACCGATAAGCGTAAGCGGGATTTTTGCGACCGACCTTATAAAGGCAATCGTACCTGCAAGCAGGTTGGAGCAAAGCTGTTTTATGATCAGGGCATGCAGGGAAATGATTATTTGCTCGCTTTCCTGACTGAATACAACAAGGTGTACTCACGCCGTTACCGTGCGGACGGTAAATTGCCGGAAGAGTTTAGCGGCAAGGACATGTCCTCGGA
>DHOG01000020.1:1621-2798 GCA_002410715.1 Ruminococcaceae bacterium UBA5396
GTATGCCCGGTGGGCAAAGCTGGCGCGGCAGGCTCGGAGCGATTATCTTGACGGGAAAATTACAGGCGAAGAGATGCTGGAGAAAATTAAGGTGGATTAATAGGGGTAACTTTCACGACTCTCTATGAAACCAACAAAGGCTGCTCCGATTGAAACAGTCTTTGTTGCGGTATAGGATAGAATGCTTGGTTTTGGCCTTAATCCATATACCCCACCATTTTATTGATGTCACCATCGCCATCTACCAAGGTGCCGCCGCCCATGCTGCCGATTTTATTTCCGTTTTCGTACATATCCTCCGTATAGAAACCTTGGTTTGGCTCGTCGTTATCCTCAATCCATCCGAAGCCCAAAAAGTAAACCTGTTTTTGTCCGTCTACTGTGCGAGTGTCGCCTATCTTCGGCTCTTGAACCGATGCTACTGCCGTGCTTTTTGAGAGTTCGTGTGTTGGGAGAGCGATATCCCTGGGGACACTGCTCTCAGCCAAGTTCTCCGTGCTGTCGTCTGGGTTTGGCGGCTCAAAATCGGTTTCTGATGGAGGCGGGGTGTGGAGGTTGATTTCGGCGTTTTCTTCGCCCACAATGGCTTTGTTTTCTGCCGGCGAGATGTTATCCTTACTCTCTAATGAGGCCGACACAGGGCGAACCTCGGGGACGAGTGGCTTTTGTGCCGCTTGGTTGCGCAAGGGAATTATCAGCAGAGAATTGATTGCTATTAGTGCCCCTGCTATAATAATTTTAGCGTTCATCATCAGATTCTCCCTTCGGCATAAAAAATTGACCACAGTCATTGAGAACCGCCTCAAGACTGTGGTCATAGTTTTTCAGTTCCGTCGCAAGTTCCATTCCAAGCCCGAAGCCTTGGATGAAGCTGGCCTTACTTTGATAGTTACAAATCATTCCCAAGGCGTCAATGATTCGCAGCACTGTTTTCCTATCTTCCTTTGACAGCCGGTCAATCAAAATTTTGTGGTTCTCTTCCACGGATAATTTAAGCTCATTAAAATCCTGCTGCTTAAAAAAGCTGTGGTATAGGTCGTCTAATCGTTTTGGCATATCCTCGCCCTCCTTTAGCAACACAAGATACCACAGAATGGAAGGAATAGCTACCACCAATTTTCATTAGTGTAAAATCATATACGATCAACTAATTGGGCCGCGTCAAGGGAAGTTCGCA
>DHOG01000043.1:0-6269 GCA_002410715.1 Ruminococcaceae bacterium UBA5396
TGAATTCATTTTACAGCGTTTTATTATGCTCTCCTAAATAAATCTCGAATATATTCCCGCATTTCCTCATGCGATTTAAAATCGCCAGCACGTGCGTTAACCTGTTCCTGTATCTCTTCAGGCAGCGAAAAGAAATAATCATCATCATTTAACAAATGGCCGTTTAAATAGTCGTTAAAATCGGCCCTACCCATAGCATATTCACCTCCGAAATTAGTATTCACGAAGGTGAAATCGAAAAATCAGGAAATCAAAACCACGCACCTGCAATTCCTATGGTAAACATTCAAGCATTCGGTAGGAACGCTAACCTATCCCTGTACAAGACTGCGCACCTGAAAAATTTGCTCCTGGCTGAGATTTAACACATCGCTGTTTTCCATGCCGGTGGAGGAATCTTCAATCAAGATCAGCCGCACATCCTTTGTGGTAACCGTATTATGCCATAGTGAGCGTGGGATATTATACACCCTCATGGGCTGCATCTTTTCGGCCTCGATCTCCAGTGTACCATTATTCTCGTTGGCGTAAATCAGGGTACAGCTGCCCGATAAAAGCACAAACAGCTCGTCGGTCTGATTATGGCGTTCCAGCATATCGATGCCCATTCTATCGTTGGCAGGCTTCCAGTTCTTAATTCCCACCATCCATTTTTCATTTTCAAAAACACGTTTCATGCCTTCTCCGTCAAAATCCAGTATCTGAATCTTCATTTGGATGACCTTCCTTTCCGCCCTCTTTTGGGTATCCCTTACCCTTTTAATGCCATACACTGATTGACAATGTTCTCGGCTGTCAACCCGTATTCCTTAAACAGATGCTCCGGCTTGCCAGACCTCCCGAATTTGTCCTGAATGCCGATTCGTGCAAACCTTGCCGAGGAATTGCCCGCAAGCACTTCGGCTACAGCGGAACCCAGTCCGCCGATGACAGAATGCTCCTCTACCGTAACAACTGCACCGCATTTGTTGGCCATTTCAAGTACACATTGGTTATCAAACGGCTTGATGGTATGGAAATTTACCACTGCGGCGTTGATATTCTTGGCGGCAAGCTGCTCGGCGGCCGCCAGTGCATAGGGAACCATCAATCCCGTTGTCATGATACAGATGTCACTGCCATCCCGCATAGGATTGGCTTTTCCGGGAACAAACGGGGTATCCTGGGTTGTAATGGTATCTACAATCGGGCGGGCAACGCGGATATAGACCGGGCCGCTGATTTCAGCTGCTGCAAACACCGCTTTGCGTGTTTCGATCGGATCACAGGGCACCAATATGGTCATTCCGGGAATTTCCCTCATCAGGGCAATATCTTCAAAGCTCTGATGACTTCCTCCATCCTCCCCTACACTCAAACCCGAGTGGGAAAGCCCGAATTTCACGTTTGCATCCACATAAGCAATGGAGTTGCGGATCATTTCATAAGCACGTCCCGCTCCAAACAGCGCAAAGGTGCTGAAAAACGGAACAAGTCCGGCATGTGCAAATCCGGCTGCAGCGCAAACCATGTTGGTTTCGGCGATACCAAAATTAAAAAACCGGTCGGGAAACTCTTTGGCAAATATGCTGGTCATGGTGGCGTGTGCAAGGTCGGCATCCAGCACAACCACCCGGCTGTCCTTGCGTCCCAGTTCAACAAGCGCATTCCCGTAAGACACGCGCAAGGATTGCTTTTCAATCATTGGTGTCCACCCCCAGCTCCTTCATAGCATCGAGATATTCAATCTCACTCGGCGCTTTTCCATGCCACCCGAATTGATCCTCCATAAACGAAACCCCACGGCCTTTAAATGTGTCACAGCATACAAATTTGGGTTTGCCGCTGCCCACCGGTTTTTTTAGTGCGGCGGTTATGGTGTCAATTTCATGTCCGTTCACCTTCATACATTCAAATCCGAAGGCTTCATATTTTTTCATGATATCACCGATATCCATCACCTCTTCATTCGAACCGTCAATCTGCAGCCGGTTATGATCAAGAATCACCGTAAGATTATCCAGCTTGTAATGGGCTGCCGCCATTGCCGCCTCCCAAACAAGCCCTTCCTGTGATTCCCCGTCCCCGATGATGGCGTAAACCTTATAGTCTGCTTTTAAATGCTTGGCGGCAATCGCAATACCGGTGGCAATCGAGACCCCCTGCCCCAGCGAGCCGGTATTCACATCCACGCCCGGCGTTTTTGTGCTGTCGGGATGTCCCTGAAGATGGCTGTCAATCTGGCGCAGTGTCCATAAATCCTCTCTTGGAAAATAGCCTTTGTCTGCAAGAACGGCATATAATGCCGGACAGGCATGGCCTTTGCTGAGCACAATTCTGTCTCTGTTTTCCATCTTGGGGTTTTTGGGGTCAACATTGGCAACCTGATAATATAGAGAAATCAGTATTTCAACACAGGACAAGGAGCCCCCCGGGTGTCCCGATTGACTTGTATAAAGCATCCGGAGAATATCCCCGCGAATCCGCCTCGCCTTTTCAGTAACATTTATATTTTCCATTCATCCTGATCCTTTCTAGCCCTTGACGGCGCCTGCCGTCAAGCCTTCTACCAATCTTTTTTGTGCAAAAAAGAACAGCACGCATACCGGAATAATGGTAATAATACCGCCCGCAGTCAGCAAATCCCACTGAACCCCCAGCTGTCCGATTAGATTCTTCAGCGATACCGGAATGGTTCGGCTTCTCTCGTTTGTAAACATGACGGCAAAGGTATACTCATTCCAAGAGGTCATAAAAATATAAACGCCGGTCGCAATCAGACAGGGAACCAGCACCGGCAGAATAATACGGGTAAACGCCTGTGCCCTGTTTGCCCCGTCCACCATACCGGCCTCTTCAAGAGACATGGGGAGGTCGCTGAGATACCCATTCAACAGCCAGACCGAAAAGGGAATGGTGAAGGTTGTGTAGGACAACACAAGGGCGAGCGGGGTGTATAGTATGCCGAGATTTCGCATAATGGCGTATAACGGAATGAGCAGTAAAACAGTTGGAAACATATTGTTTGTAAGAAATAGAATCATAAACGCCTTTCGTCCCCGAAACCTGAACCGAGAAAAAGAATAGGACGCCAGCGAAGATACAAACAGAGTCAGCAGCGTCGTAATCAACGCCACAAGAAAGCTGTTCCCCATCGGGTGCAGAAAATTATAGTCCAAAAACAATGATTTGTATGCGCTGAAGGTTACACTGCGCGGCCAGTAGGTCACCACCCTTCCATACAGCTCCTGCTCCGGCTTGATGGAGGTCACAAACGTCCAGTAAAACGGAAAAAGTAGAAACAGCAGGATGAGGGTGAGTGGCAGGTACAAGAACAGAAATCTTGAAAGGGCGCTTTGTTTTCTTTCCATTCCTATGCCTCCTGATTTTTAAAGAGATTTCGTAAATAGGGAACTGCGACAAGCAGCAAAACCGCGGTAAGAAGCAGCGACATGGTAGATGCGTATCCGAGATTGAGCGAATTTGCTTTGTTGAAAACATAAACGCTTAGGGTTTGGGAAGCGTACGCCGGACCGCCTCCTGTCATGTTGAAAATAACGTCTACCGAGTTGGCAACCCATATAATTCTCAACAATGTGGTCACATAGATTGTGTTCTGCAAGGACGGTACCGTGATTCGAAAAAATTTTTGAAAAACATTAGCGCCATCAATATCTGCCGCTTCATAAAGCTCCCCCGGCACCCCCTGAAGTCCCGCCAAAAGCATGAGCGCAAAAAAGGGAATTCCCTGCCATATGATTGTAACAACCACAGCCGGAAACACCGTATCCTGCCGCGCAAGAAAGGCAATAGGGTCTTCTATCAGATTTAGCTTCATCAGAATATCGTTGAGAACCCCAAAGCTTCCGTCATAAATCCATCGCCACATCAGCCCAATCAGAACGCCCGGTGTTACCCAAGGAATCAGACTTATTGACCGAACAACTCCACGACCGCGGAAGGATTTGTTCAAAATCAACGCAAGACAAAATCCAAACACAAACTGAAACCCCACTCCAAACACCACCCAGTACACCGTTCGCAGCAGGGACTGCCAGAAAAGGGTGTCTTTCATGACAGCCACGTAGTTGTCAAATCCGATAAACCCAATTTGGGATGGACGTCTGAGATCATAGCTTTGGAAGCTCATGAATACGGCGTTAATCGCAGGTATGAGCACCACTGCCAGAACAACCAGCAGTGCGGGCGCTAACAGCAGGTAGGGCCAAAAACCGCCTTTTCTTTGATGCAAATTATTCACCTCTTTTTTACAACCTCGAATGTAGCTTCATTTCCTGTGGATGGTTGGTATGCGGTGGGATACCCCCTTTGTTTTTGGTTGGCATAATATAACGTTTCACCCGTAACATTGCACAAGTATTACTGCCCCAAATGTACGGGACGGATTTCCCGTCCCGTACAAAATCATTTTACTAGGTTTGGACAAACAGACAGAACCAAGCTTCTTGCCATATCAGCTGCCGTAAAGTCCTTTCTGTAGCTCCTGCATGGCCTGTGCTGCAGTTTTGTTGCCTGCCAATGCTGCCGCTGTGGTATTGGGCCAAATGGTGCTAATCCATTCGGTGGTGGTATCTAAAATTGGGAAAATACCGGCATAAGGCGCGCCTTTGATGGAAACCTTCATAAACTTGTTTTCCTGGAATTCGGGCAAAGCCTGAACCCGCTTGCTGACAGGCACGTTTCCGGTGGTCTTACACCATTCCTCCTGCCCTTTTCCGGTTGCAAGATAAGCAACCCATTGGAACGCCGCATCCTTATTGTCGCATTTTTCAAAAATAACGTTCTCGGTATCTCCCATGGATGTCCATTGCTTCTCACCTGCCGGGAAGGGGAAGGCATCAACATCGTCTCCCAAGGATTCAACCATCCCGCTGGAGGAACCGATATGGTGAATGGTCATTGCGGTTCTGCCCGACTTAAAGTTGGCGATGATTTCATTAAACCCGTCGGTTGGCGCAGTAGGCGGAACATATCCCTTTTTAAACAGATTGATAAAGTCCTGCATGCCTGCCACAGCCTGGGTCGTTGTAAAGTCGGATAAATCCCCGCCGCGTCCGTAAATAAAGCTTCCCCATGGCTCCTGTCCACCTGTCGAGCCCCGCATTCCAAAGCCGTATACATCGGTTTTACCGTCGCCGGTGGTATCACGTGTCAGCTTTCTGCAGGCTTCAAGAAATTCCTCATAAGTTGTGGGCACCGCAACATTGGCATCCTTAAACATGGATGGACGGTAATAAACATATAATATCTGTGTGTTCCACGGCATAACATAAATGCTGTCCGATCCGCCTGCCGTTTTCATAACCTCGTATAGGTTGCTTTCGATATCGTCCTTGTCATCCCATTTGTCGATATAGCTGTCGAGGACGGCAAGAAGATTGTTGGCCTTGAACAGGGGAGTCGAAGTCAGCTTCCACGCGGCAGTGTCCGGTCCGCCGCCGCCCATGGCGGCAGTAAACAGGGTTTCACTGTATCCGCCGCCTTCCCACGGATATTCCTGTGCCGACACCTTGATGTTCATATTGTTTGAATTATTAAAATCGGTTGCAATTTGCTGCATTTTTGCAGAATAGTCAGGATTGTCCGCCCAAAACCAGTGTGTGATATTAATTGGTTTATCGGTTACGTTGCCGATGGTGCTTGATTCATCATCTTTTTTCTTGCAGCCCGTCACCATCAACAAGCAAAGAACCGAAATGACGGCGAATACTAATATTCTTTTCACGATCTTACCCCCATTAATTATTAAATCAGCACTGTTGAGATGAACATTCCAAGTGTCATACACACAACTTGCTATGGATTGTTCATTCCAGCTTTCTCCGGTTTATTTTTTTACAATTTGGTTGAATTTATACTCGTCTAATCATGAAAAGTTGTTTTTATAAACAAAAGTATCAAAAGACACGCCCGACAGATTGATTATCTATGAAAACGGAATGCATAAGTACCCGCGTTCCCTACGGATGGAATAAAAAATTTGCCCCTACCTTGCCCTGCTTCCTGAGTTTTGAAATAGCGCTATGTATTGCGTATATATTGTATGGATAGGGCTCCGCTCTATCCGAGAGTCTTCTCAACGCGGAGAGAACACGGATAATTGGGATTTCCGGCAGATAGGTTCGGCAAGGGCAGAGCCCTTGCCCTTCGGGAAACGTAGCATTCAAGAATTAATTTGCTTTGGTGAACATCTTCAAATCCGGAGGTTCAATTACAAAAAAATCCCCGCCTCAAAATGAGACGGGGACGAATACTGATTTTTCTTATAC
>DHOG01000043.1:6507-11147 GCA_002410715.1 Ruminococcaceae bacterium UBA5396
TTTTTTGGTTCGGTTTTAATGAGGAATCCGTATTACAATCCAATGTCGTTAAACAAATTCCTGAGCAGCTCACACGAATAATGGAGCTTTGCCCGCTCTTCCTCATTCAAGGACAGCTCGACAATCTCTCTTACTCCGTTTCGATTTACTACAGACGGTACGCCGGCATAAACATTGCTTTCTCCGTATTCGCCGTTGAGCATTGCGGAAACCGTAAGAATGCTGTTTTCATTACCGAATATCGCCCGGACAATTCGAACCATGGACATGCCGATGCCGTAATAGGTGGCTTTTTTCGCCTCAATAATTTTCTGGGCGGCGCTTTTAACTTCCTCGCTGATTTTTTCCATGTCGCCGCCGCAATATTTTCCTCCCGTGTCGGTACAATGTGTCATCACCGGCTTGGTTGCAAGCAGTGCCTGGGACCACGGCACAAATTCGCTGTCCCCGTGCTCGCCCATCACATAGGCATGGATGTTGCGGGGATCAACCGAAAAGTAATCCCCCAGCATATAGCGAAGGCGAGCGGTATCTAGTGTGGTTCCGGTTCCGATTACGCGGCGGGGATCCATTCCCGAAAGCTTCTGTGTCACATGGGTCATGATATCCACCGGATTGGTGGCAATCAGAAAAACTCCGCTAAATCCGGATTCCATTGTGGGACCGACGATAGAGCGGAAAACCTCGGCATTGCGCTGCAGCAGATCCAATCTGGATTCTCCCGGCTTCTGGGCAACCCCTGCGCAGATGGCGACAACCTCCGCATTTGCGCAGTCCGAGTAATTTCCGGAGTAAATTTTCATGTGTGAGCCGGAAAAAGCCAGTCCGTGATTGAGGTCCATGGCTTCCCCCATGGCGCGCTTTGTGTCGATATCGATTAGAACCAGCTCCTGGCAGGCATTTTGATTGAGAAGGGCATAGGCAAAGCTCATCCCCACAAATCCTGTTCCAACCAGAACAATTTTACGCGGTTTCTTTTCCATTGATATCTATGTCCTTTCTGTAATTTGTGTAGTCCTGCCACGTGCTTCGAATTATTCAAACCCTTTGGGGTTGTCAGACTGCCAACGCCATGAATCCCTGCACATATCCTCAATATTCCGAACAGCCTTCCAACCCAGCATCCGCTCGGCCTTGGACGGCTCGGAATAGCAAACCGCAATATCCCCCGGCCGACGCTCCACAATCTCAAAGGGAACCTTTACGTTGTTCGCCTTTTCAAACGCATTGACAAGGTCAAGAACACTGTATCCCACGCCGGTGCCAAGGTTTATGGCCTCTACCCCGGTATGTAACAGTGCATATTTGACCGCACAGACATGCCCGTAGGCAAGGTCAACCACATGTATATAATCCCGAATTCCCGTCCCGTCGTGGGTGTCGTAATCATTTCCGAAAACCGATAGTTTTTCCAGCTTGCCGATTGCAACCTGTGAAATATAAGGCATGAGATTGTTGGGGATTCCGTTGGGATCCTCCCCGATTCTTCCGCTCTCATGCGCCCCGATTGGGTTGAAGTAGCGCAGACAGACAACCGACCACTCGGGATCAGATTTACAGGTGTCCTTCAGGATTTCCTCGATGATATATTTTGTTCTCCCATACGGGTTTGTAACCGCTCCGGTGGGCATGTCCTCACCCAGGGGAGAAGGATTATTCATGCCGTAAACCGTTGCAGAGGAGCTGAATACCATGCGCTTGCAGCCCAATTCCGCCATAACCTGACAGAGTGTCACCGTACCCGCGACGTTGTTGTCATAGTAGACAAGGGGCTTGGCAACAGATTCCCCCACCGCCTTCAATCCCGCAAAATGAATCACAGCGTCAATGGAATGATTGGCAAAAATCCTTTTCAGCCCGGATGCATCCCGGATATCGCACTCATAAAAAGGAATATCACTCTGGGTAAGCTCCTCAATACGCCGAAGCGCCTCCGGCTTTGAATTATAATAGTTATCAAGTATCACAATGTCATAGCCGGCCTTTTTCAATTCCACGGCTGTATGGCTTCCGATATATCCGCACCCACCGGTAATAAGTATTGCCATTTTGGTTCCTCCTTAGTATAATAGAAGAATGTGGTTTATACAAAACCGTTTTTTGCGAAGTTTTTTCGTAAAAAATCTAATACTATTATACCCGCGATGTTTGTGCAAGCAATAGAAATTTGATGCATTCGAATCAATTTTACAGATTTATGGTTTGATTTTACCGCATGGGGATAAAAGGCTCTATATCGAAACAATGGAATGAAGGTGCAAATTTTTGAAGTATTATTTCCCCGACAGATGAAAACATATTGATGTCCGATATTTTTTGCACCATCAGAACATTGAGATTACTTACTATATAACCTATATTATATATAGGTCGTATAGGTCGCAGAGAGGATTAAAAAGCATGACTGATTCTACCCCCACATTTGGCAAACTGACGCTCAGCCCCGAGATATTGAAAGCGCTTTCGGGAATGGGCTTTTCTACCCCCACTCCGGTACAAACCAAGACCATCCCGCTTATGCTGGAGGGTCACGATGTGATTGCCAAGGCTCCAACCGGAACCGGAAAAACCTGCGCGTTCGGAATTCCAATCATCGAGTGTCTTGATCCCGGCGTCACCGATATTCAGGCGGTGATTGTTTGTCCCACCCGGGAGCTTTGTATCCAGATTTCAGAGGAACTGAGAGCATTGATAAAGTTCCGTCAGGATGTTCGTATCGCCTCGGTCTATGGCGGACAACCCTTTAACCGCCAGCTGACCGCTTTGAAAAAGAAGCCTCAGATTGTTGTCGCCACCCCCGGACGGCTGATTGATCATATGAACCGCGGATCAATCTGGCTTGGCAATGTGTACACCGCTGTATTGGATGAAGCCGATGAAATGCTTAAAATGGGCTTTATTCGTGATGTCAGAAAAATTTTGAATGCTACTCCCGCCGATACCCAGGTAGTGATGTTCAGTGCAACAATTTCGCGGGAGGTAATGGACGTTGCATGGGAATACCAGCATGATGCAATTGAGGTCACGGTTGAGTCAGAAGGAGAGAACCGCCCTAAGATCGCCCAGTTTTCCTTGCTTTCATCCGGCGAACGCCGCCGGCAAGATATTCTGACGCTCATGAAGGCGCTGGATTTGCATCGGGTGATGGTTTTCTGCAATATGAAGGTCACGGTCCGCCGACTCAGCGATAAACTGCGACGGGCGGGATGTTCGGTGGATTGCCTGCACGGAGATATTCCCCAACATCAGAGAAACAAGGTAATGAACGGTTTTCGCGACGGCAACTTTGAAATTCTTGTGGCAACCGATGTTGCCGCAAGAGGTATTGATGTTGACGACGTTGAAGCAGTCTTTAATTATGATATCCCCGATGAAAACGAATATTATCTGCACCGAATCGGCAGAACCGGTCGTGCCAAACGACATGGACTGGCTTTTACCTTTATTAGTCCCAACGACCGTTTTCGCATCAGAGATATCAAAAAATACACCCACTCGGAGATTACTGAAATCGGAATAAACCAAGATGGTATTCCTGTATTACACTCGGGGGTCCCTCTTGTAAATACGCTTCAAGACATGCAATAATATTTTTGAAAGGAGAGCACGTTTGCTCTCCTTTTTTGTTTGGGGTTTGGCTGATGGTGGTGGGAAATAGGCAATAAACCTTGCCCTGCATTTACTGTTAACCCTTTGCATATATGTTGTAGTGGCGAGTTTTGCTATGTTTGATTGTGTATTCATCGGTAAACCGAAACCAAGATTTGCCTCAAAACGCCAAACAATGGCTGGCAATTTTGCGCCGGCTGCATATATATTCATTGTTTTACATAATTATTTATCCATATCCAATGATTATGCCCCAAAATATTAAAAATATGCTTTGATTTCGCCGATTATACCCCTTTTTGGGTAGTTACAGCGCTGTAACTTTTGGATGGTTGCACAAAGATAATTGGTTCTATAGTTGATTTGCCATAATTGGCAATTTCCTGGATATTCTGGCGTAATATCGACACATGCGGTAGTTTTTCAACCGGTTTCAATGTAAAACTGTCAAATTAAACCATAACTTGATACCGAATTTGATAACAAGGAAAGAAGTCGTTGCCAACCGTGTACAAGCGGTTTGTTTTGAAAAAACCCACTTAAATTTGTGTATTATCAACAAATATTAGCTTTTTTATCCGGTTTGACACCGTTGTTTTTTGTACGTATAATACATCTACACTTTGAAAAACGGATTTTTCTCCAACCAGCCGACATATCATAAACGGCTATCCCGGCACCTTAACCGGAATGTCAGCCGTTTATAAATAACAGTCCCGTCCGCGCTTGTGGCAAGTTTACACAGCGTGGTTTGGTTTTAACCGGACGGTTCTGAAAGAAAGGAAGCATTGGATGGATACCGTATTTGCAGTGGCCCGTCTGATACGAAGCAGATCGTTTGCAGCCTCCGCGCTTGCGGTAGTCAGCGCCATTATTATTGCAATTGTTTCATTTAACGTAAAAGCAGTCACACTGGTAGACGGCGACACCAGCCGCGTGATTCTCACGCTGGACAATGATCCCAAGCGGGTTGCAGTCAACGCAGGCGTTTTTCTTGATGAAGGCGATAAGGTGGTTGCCGCAAGTGATAT
>DHOG01000043.1:11298-15912 GCA_002410715.1 Ruminococcaceae bacterium UBA5396
AAGGTGGTTGCCGCAAGTGATATGAGCGTTTTTTCGGTCAATCGTGCCAAGGATGTTCAGGTTACCGCTGACGGAATTTCCACCGTTGTAAGAATGGCCGGCGGAACCGTGGCGGACGCTCTTGAAACGGTAGGCGTAGAGCTTGAAGAGGACGACAAGATCAATGTAAAGCTGACTCAGGAAATTGACGATGGCCTTGACATTAAGATCGATCGGATTTCTTATCAGGAGTATACTGTTACCGAAACCCAAAAATACGATTCAATTGTAGACTATACCAACACCATTTCCTATGGCAGAACCCTCATAAAACGCGCCGGGGTAAACGGAAGCAAAACCGTGACCTACCGCAAAACCATTAAAAACGGCAAGGTTGTCAAGAACGAGGTTCTTAAAACGGTTGTGAACAAAAAGATGGTTACTGAAATCAAGCTTGTGGGCATGAAGTCGGGTTCACCCATATCTACCGCCCCCTATTCCATCAAGCTCAACGCTAAAGGCCAGCCTGTCAGCTACAAAACGAAATACAGCGGTCGATCAACCGCATACAGCAGTGACCGCGGATACGCCGGCACCAGAACCGCATCCGGACGGCCGGCTAAGGTGGGCGTTGTGGCGGTAAACCCAAAAATTATACCCTACGGCTCTGAATTGTATATTGTTTCGGCAGACGGTTCCTATGTCTACGGATACGCCATTGCCGGCGATACCGGAGGAGCATTGATGAACGGACATTGCGTTGTTGACCTGTTCTTTAAGCATTATGAAGAATGTCTTCGGTTTGGTGCAAAGAAATTGAATGTATATGTGTTGAAATAAAACATGAATTTCCTGTGCTTTGTACGGGAAATTCATGTTTCTTTTGTCCGAAATAATCTAGGATGAAGCTGCGAGGTTATTGTATGATTATGGACGGCACAAAACAACCATGTCGAAAGCTACATGCAAAACCTGCTGAAGGTGATTTACCTCTTCAGCAGGTTGTTTTTATAATGACTCGCATACCGCCAGATGGAAGTCCTTGCAAAGAAATCTTTTCTTTACGACAGCATATCGTGACCGAATATGGTCTCAATCACCTTTGGACATCCCGGCGGAGAGTAAACCCAATGATCGATATGTCCCCCGGTTATAAAATAATTCGGCGGACTGCATTCGTTGGTGAGGGGAGAAGTGTCAATGATAACAAGCTTCAGCTTCATCTTGGAGGGAAGAATGCTTTTTATGTATACGCCGGCATTTTGACCCGGCGCAACGCCGGCTCTCGGCTCTGCCAAACCAGCGAGATTGGGGGTAAGCTCGACAAACACGCCGTAATCTTCAACCGAGCGTATGATTCCTGCTACCGTTTCGCCCTGTGAAAACAGCGCCGCGTTTTCCTCCCATGTTCCCAGCAGCTCGCGCTGTGAAAGGCAGACCCGTCCGTCTTCAAGCGAAGATACCACGCCCAGAATATCCATTCCGGGATTGAACCTATCGGAGGGATGTGTAATTCGGCTGACAGACAGACTTGCGATGGGCATCAGAGCAGGCAACCCGCAGGCGATATCACAAAAAGCGCCGAATGACTCCAGCCTTGTTACTCTGGCAGGAATAACATCCCCGCATCTCAGCTTGCTAATATATTCATAGCGGCATTTCTCCTGCGCTTCACGACGGGACAGAATTGCACGTTTTCCTCCATTGGGCGTATCCTCAAAGCCCTTAACGATAAAGCATACCGGCTTGCTGACTCGGGAAATCAATGCGATATCGCGGGTTAGGCCCTCTGCAATGCCGATTGCGCCGTCATGATAAGGGATAATCCCCTCCATACACGGCATTTCCACATGCAGATTATGCCCCGCATCGCACAGCACCGCTCTTGCTTCAAGGATCCTCCCTTCTATCGCAGCCTCTGCAAGTCCCTCCGCACAGCGGATGTACTTCTGATTTCGTTCGGTTTCAATTAGGTTGCCCTCGGGATAGTAATCGTTCATTTTTAACACTTCTTTCTGATTCAATCTTGCGCAGGTAGAATGCGCTTTTTTGTCACCATCCCATATATATGCGCCGAATGATGTGTCCATGCCATTAAATCAGAATATTTGGATCAAAACAAACATTGCATTGTTTGTTTTGATTACCTTACTAATTGGCGTTTTTTATTGCCTGAATTATTTATATAAGAACAGAGAACAATATATCAATACTCTTTTATACAAATAATCTGAAGGTGATGCCATGAACACAACCAAGCAGCCCAATAAATTAATAAACGAAACCTCCCCCTATCTGCTCCAACATGCACACAATCCCGTGAACTGGTATCCATGGGGTGATGAAGCATTTGCCAAAGCAAAGGCTGAAAACAAGCCGATTTTTCTTTCCATCGGCTACTCGACCTGCCACTGGTGTCATGTGATGGAGCGGGAGTCCTTTGGGGATGAAGAAGTGGCTGAATATCTCAACCAGCATTTTGTATCCATCAAGGTGGATAAGGAAGAGCGTCCCGACATTGACTCGGTTTATATGAATGTATGCCAGGCGCTGACCGGAAGCGGCGGCTGGCCTCTCACCATTTTGATGACCGCCGACCAAAAGCCGTTTTTCGCCGGAACCTATTTTCCCAAAACCAGCAAGTATGGCCGCCCGGGTCTGCTTGATCTTCTGGATTCGGTGGTTAAAAGGTGGAACGATTCCCCCGAAAAGCTGCATTCAGCCGGCAATGAGATTGTAGCGGCTTTTTTGCAAAACAATGCCGTGGCGATGTCGCAAAAAGTCGCTACCCCCGCAAATCAGGAAATCGGAACCTACCCCATTGAAAAAGCCGCCAAATATTTTGACCGGACATTTGACGAGGAGTATGGCGGGTTCGGTTACCCGCCAAAATTTCCGACCCCTCACAATCTCATGTTTTTACTGCGGTGCCATTTGCTCAACATCCATCCCAACGCCCTGAAAATGGTGGAGAAAACATTGCAGCAGATGTATCGGGGCGGAATTTTCGACCATATCGGATATGGATTTTCCCGGTATTCCACCGACGAAAAGTGGTTGGTTCCCCATTTTGAAAAAATGCTGTATGACAACGCATTGCTCACCATCGCTTTGCTGGAGACGGCACAAATCACCCAAAACCCCTTGTATCGGGATATTGCAGAAAAAACGCTGTCTTATATCGGGCGGGAAATGACCTCCCCCCAAGGCGGTTTTTATTCGGCACAGGATGCCGACAGCGAGGGTGAGGAAGGCCGATTTTACACCTTCACGCCGGCTGAAATCGAATCGGTTCTGGGGAAAACCGACGGTGAAGTATTCTGCAAGCGATTTGGGGTTACAGAACGCGGCAATTTTGAGGGCAAAAACATTCTCAATCTGATTGATAACCCCGCTTTTGCCAAAAATAATACCGAAATTGATGGTATGCTGCCCCAGCTGCGGGAATACCGCCAAAACAAAACGGTTCTCCACAAGGACGATAAAATTCTAAGCGCATGGAATGCGCTTATGATGGTGGCCTATACAAAGGCGTATCGAGTGCTGGGAGAAAACAGGTATCTCAGCCTTGCCCAGCAAACCGCCCGATTTATCAGAGCGAATCTTACAGACAGGGATGGAAACCTGCTAATCAGTTATCGGGAAGGCAAAGCCAAGGGCAGCGGCCTTTTGGACGACTACGCCTATCTCTGTTGGGCTTATCTGGAGCTGTATGATGCCACCTATAGCGCCCAATATCTGGATGGTTGTGAAGCACTTGCACAAAAGGTGCTGGACAGGTTCTCGGATGAAAGCGGCGGATTTTTTATGAATGCAGCTGATTCGGAATCCCTGATTTTCCGTCCCAAGGAGCTGTATGACGGCGCCATGCCGTCGGGCAATTCGGTTTTTGCATATTGTCTTGTCCGGCTGGCCTCCTTGACCGGAGAAAGCAGATGGCAGCAGCAGGCAGACAGGCAGATCGCCTCCTATTCTACACCGTTCTCGGATCACCCCGCATCCTTCAGCTTTGCCCTGATGGCTTTGATGCGTACAATCTATCCCTCAAAAGAGGTGGTGTGTGTAGTAGGAGATAAATTCCAGGAAACCGAAATCATACAGGCTTTTCGCCGGGGGTTTTTTCCGCAAACCTCTGTCCTCATTAAAACACCCGAAAATGCACAGCATCTCGGTACAATTGCGCCTTTCACCCAAAGCTACCCCCTTGAACAACCCCTTCCCGCCTTTTATGTATGCCAAAACCAAAGCTGCTCGCCGCCGATTCACAGCTTGGATGAGGTTTTGCAAAGGCTTGAAATGTAACGCATAAATTGGCACTTTTCGGGCGGATATAGAATCCGTCCCTACTCCCTCCGTCAGGCTTCGCCTGCCACCTCCCTCCCAGAGGGAGCAGGTGCCCGTGGCAGCTGAGGGAGATGTTTTTGAAATATGAGTATAGTGGTATCAATCATGTAATAAAGGTAAATTACCCGAAGCAGGGCAAGGGTTCTACCCTTGCCAAATATAGCGATAGCATTTTTTGGGAGGGGGCTTTTTTACCTCAACGCATTGATTGAGTTGCCTTCCCCTCGAGGGAAGCCTTCAGACAATTAAACCGAATAAAAGTTTACAATAAAACCCGGGAGGTGGAATGCA
>DHOG01000043.1:16101-25809 GCA_002410715.1 Ruminococcaceae bacterium UBA5396
GGTGGAATGCAATTGCATTCCACCTCCCGGGTTTTATACGAATCTCAAGAGTAAAAGTCGATAAAATGGAGCAATGCATTCTTTAAAAAGAATGCGTCCTGAGCGATAATTTTATCGTTCCTTTTATTTGAGATTCGTATTAGCCTTACTGTAATTCGGATTTAACCTGTTGAATATCCTGATCGGCTGCCATCATTGCCGGTTTATAGAAGCCTTTGGATTCTGCGAGCACAAACAAGTCATACTGGCTTTTTTCATCGTTGTTTCTGATTTGCTGGAGAGTGGAGCGGAGCTCAAGATTGGCACATTCGGCAATGGTCATGGTGTAGGTTGAGAGACTGCCCTTGACCATCGAAAGAGCGTCGTTTACCATGGCTTTATCATTCATCATTTTTTCCCTGTCCCTTTCTGATCTAATTACTTTAAGAATGTCATCAGCTGCTGTTTGGTTTTGGCTGCTTCCTGCGCGCCTTGTTCAAAATAATCCCTAACCTGCTGATCCATTGCCTGCTGTGCGTATGCCTGATACTTTTCTCGTATCATATCGTGCTGTCCGATGATCTGCCGTAAATTCTGCAGCTCGATCTGGTTTAATGATGCCATAAAAAATTCCCCTTTCCTTATGAATCATTATGGTCTACCTATCACCGACCATAATGATTTTTGCAGCTTTATTATTTGTTATGACCCTAAAAATATACATACTTTCTTCCGGATTTTTACAAGCTCCACGCCATTTTTCAATGACGAAATATTTAATTGTAGGTTATATTGAAAATCAGATTGACAACCCTACCTTCCTGCCCTATAATATATCTTGTGCTCCATAATTTAGTGACACCATATATATTGTGGTAACACTTTGCTTATTTCTGTTAATTATCACTAAGAAAAGGTGGGTTTTATTGTGCCGTTGACTCAGATCGTAAAGCGCGACCGTTCCACAGTTCCCTTTAAAAAGGAGAAGATTGTGCTTGCAATTTTCAAGGCCGCAAACGCTGTCGGGGGGAACGATTTTTCGATATCCGAGAAGCTTGGAGACCAAGTGGTTGGTATTGCCGAACAGCGTTATCCTGAGGGGGTAATTGATGTTGAAACCATTCAGGACATTGTCGAAAAGGTGCTGATTGAGTCCGGCCATGCAAAAACCGCCAAGGCATTTATTTTGTATCGTGAAAAACGGCGTTCTGCGCGTGAATCGAATGCCCTGATCGGGGCAACCATCAATATGTTCACCGAATATCTGAACGACCGCGACTGGCAGATTAATGAGAATGCCAATACCCAGAAGTCGATTAACGGCTTAAACAACTATATTCGGGAAGCCTTCACCAAAAATTACTGGCTGCATGAGGTGTATCCGGATGAGATTCGCAACGCCCACCAATCGGGGGAGCTCCATATTCATGATCTGGGCTTCTTCGGTCCATACTGCGCCGGATGGGATCTTCGTCAGATTCTTATGAGAGGATTCGGCGGCGTGCCCGGCAAGGTGGAATCCAAGCCGCCCAAGCATCTGCGTTCATTTTTGGGACAGATTGTCAACTCGACCTTCACCACACAGGGGGAAAGCGCCGGCGCTCAGGCATGGTCCTCCTTTGATACATATTGCGCGCCGTTTATTCGGTATGACAAGCTGGATTATAAAACCGTCCGTCAAGCGCTTCAGGAATTTATCTTCAATCTGAATGTTCCGACTCGTGTCGGATTCCAGTGCCCGTTTTCTAATCTGACCTTTGATATTGTTCCTCCGCGCACCCTCAAGAATGAGCCGGTTATTGTCGGCGGTCAGGTTATGAACGAGACCTATGGGGACTTCCAGGAAGAAATGAACCTGTTTAACATGGCATTTTGTGACGTTATGATGGAGGGCGATTCCAAGGGGCGTGTCTTTACCTTCCCCATCCCCACCATTAATGTGGGAAAGGATTTTGACTGGGACAGCCCGGTTGTTGAAAAGTTCATGGAGATCACCGCAAAATACGGTATCCCCTACTTTTCAAATTATGTCAATTCTGACCTATCTCCCGAGGATGCTCTTTCAATGTGCTGCCGCCTGAGACTGAATACCGCCGAGCTTCGCAAGCGCGGCGGGGGATTGTTCGGCTCCAACCCGCTTACAGGCTCAATCGGCGTGGTTACAATCAACCTGCCGAGGCTTGCCTATTTCTCCAAAACAGAATCGGAATTTAAAATTCGTCTCTGGCAGCAGATGAATATTGCGAAAAACAGCCTTGAAATCAAGCGGAAGGTGGTTGAAGAGCAAACCGCCAAGGGACTTTATCCCTACTCTGCAAATTATCTCAAGGATGTTTATGATCGGACAGGCTGTTACTGGTATAACCATTTCAACACCATCGGCATCATCGGCATGAACGAAGCCTGTCAAAACCTTTTTGGCCAAGATTGCGACCTTACCACGCAGGACGGACAGGAATTTGCTGTTCGCATTCTCAACTATATGCGTGATGTCATCAAGGATATACAGGACGAAACCGGACATTATTATAATCTGGAAGCCACTCCTGCAGAAGGGACAAGCTATCGTCTTGCAAAGCGTGATAAGGAGTGTTATCCCGATATCATCACTGCCGGAGGGGACGTGCCTTATTACACCAACTCATCCCAGCTGCCGGTGGGCTTTACCGATGATATTTTCGAGACACTTGACTTGCAGGATGAGCTACAGTCACTTTATACCGGCGGTACGGTGCTTCATCTCTATCTGGGTGAGGAAATTCGTGACCCCCAGGTTGCCAAGCGTCTGATTAATAAGATCTTCACCAAATATAAGCTGCCATATATTTCCTTGACACCCACCTTCTCAATCTGCAACAACCATGGCTATATCGCAGGCGAACATTTCACCTGCCCAGAATGTGATGATAAAACCGAGGTTTGGAGTCGTGTGGTTGGCTATCTTCGTCCGGTTCAGAACTATAACACCGGCAAGAAAGAAGAATACAAGCAGCGCAAGAAATACGTTGTCAGGGTGGGCTGATTCCGAGGTTTCCAATCCGCAGATCGGTAGGATCTCTCGTTCATCTGCAACGCTATAAAGTCAATACCACCGGTTTGAGCCGGTGGTATTCCATTTTGATTTAGGATGTGGTTTTATGACCATTGCGGGAATGGTTAAAAGCTCTTTGGTGGACTATCCGGGGCTTATCTCCTGTGTTCTGTTTGTCCCCGGATGCAACTACAACTGTTTTTACTGCCACAACCGCCCGATTATTAGTGGTGCACAGGAGAAAATCAGCCTCGAATATATTTACAGCTTCCTTGAATCGAGAATTGATCTGCTTGATGCGGTTGTGGTTTCGGGTGGTGAACCCACCCTTCAAAACGATTTGATTGATTTCTTGACACAATTAAAGGAGTATGGATTTAAGCTAAAATTGGATACAAACGGTTCAAATCCCCATGTTGTGTCCGAAATCCTTGAAAAGAGGCTTTGCGACTACTTTGCGGTGGATTACAAAGCGCCGCTATCAAAATATTCGGAAATCGCCGGCAATCAGGCGGCGGGCGAAAATGTTCTCAAAACCATATCGCTTTTGATGGAGCATGAGGCAGCGTTTGAAGTCAGAACCACCGTTTACCCCCAGCTTTGTGAGAATGATTTAATCCAAATGGCAAAGGAGCTGCCCTGTGTTCCGCGTTATGTCCTCAACCGCTACCGCAAGCCCGAGGAATATCTGCCCTGTGACGAGGAGCGCATAAGCGCTGTTCCCTATACCCAAAATCAGATTCAAGAGATGGCGGATAAGGTTCGTCAGTTTCAACCTAATGTGGTTGCGTAATTATACAATTCGTAGGTTTGTTATCGTATATACGAGTTGTATATGATTGCAAGCATAATATTCGCATATAATCCGACACTACGATTTGTATATTTTCGTTTCGTTATGCGTTTTGTATAATCGATAGGGTGCCTTTCGCCCGCACAACCCATCCTCAGGCTCCCTCCGTCAGGCTTCGCCTGCCACCTCCCTCGGGGAGGGAGCTGTCGCCCGTGGTGACTAAGGGAGATGTTTATTACTATGAAAGTCATGAGTCGGGCGGATATGGAATCCGCCCCTACAACCCGCATTTAAATTCCCATTCCTAGGGAACGCAGGACCTTAAGCGTTCCGTTACAAATAAAAATGCTGCAGATATCACTCTGCAGCATTTTTCTCATACAAATATGCGTTGGCTTTCTTTCCAGTGCGTATAATTGCACCAATTGTATACAGAATGTTGCATATTTTGCTTGCTCGATTCTTTGGTATATGTATTACAACCGCCAAATCTGCGCTGGTGAATTCATTTGGCAGGTCGTCCGGTAACAAAGCCGCAAAGTCAGCGGGGGTTATCAAATCCACTGTTTCAACCAAAGCATAGGGGATTCGCTCCATCCGATGCGATCCCCTTTTCCTGTCGTACGACCATCCATCCTGCAGTCTGTACTCCTCGATATCCAAAAACACCAGCTTGATGGTCAGACACTCATGGCATAAAAACATCTTTATTTTATAAAGCTCAAAAAATGCGTCCCAAACACTGCCGGTTTTGGGCGAACGGCGGGGTTTTGTGGTTTCGCCTGTTTCGGGATCCACCCAGATCAGCCGCTTTTCCCTGGCCAATGGAAAAACAACGGTTACCGGAAATTCGGGAAGAATGCGCTCAAGCTTGGGACGGAGGGTGTTGAAATTTCGTGTCTGGATTTCAAATACACGCCGCCCGTCAAACACATCAGCCACCATCTTGCCGAGACCCAGCATTACCTCATGGTGGCATTCATCGGGATCAATCCAGTATTTCAGGATGACATGCAGGCTTCGTTCACCCTGTGTTCCAATCCCCTGCCGCTCATGCAGACGGGAAAGGCCGCGGCTTCTCGCCCTTTCAAATGTATCCACCCTTGACCACCTCGTTTCAAGCTTGGGGGTGGAATCGGATACAGGCATCAAAGCAGCGTCCCCTTGTATGGTCACCCGAAATCCATGCTGTATCCTCTCGGTCATGTTGCTGGATTCCGGTTTTCAGCCGAATTTCCTCTCCCTCCAGCGCCTCATTCAGAAAGGAAATAGAAAAGCCTGAAATGTCTCTTGTTCGCATCTGCTTTGGCATGGCATCGGTGATAATATCAGCGTATACGGCATTGTTGAGATGACCGTTGTAGTCAATATCTGACCAGCCAACCTTATGCCCTCCCGCGTCCTGCAGATCTTTAGGAAGGCTAAGCTTTCCAGGATCAGGGCAATGGTTGAGGCGATCCGGCTGCTGGGTCACGGCATATTGTGAAAACACCGACGGCCGCAGTATTTTATGTGTTTCAGGATCGACAAGGGCAAACGCCGAAACGCTTTCAATCAACGGCTTTCCGTCTTGGTCATAGAAATTATAACAGCGAAAAAACTGTACACCCTTTGAACTCCTGTGCCAAGTTGTGAGCCTGACCGCTTGGGATAACTGCGGCGCGCGATAAATAATACTGTTTGTCCGAGTTATCACAAACGTCAATCCGTGGCGCATCAACTCTTCAAATCCCAGCCCGCCCTGCTCAAAATGCCGCTCTCCCACTTCCTGTTGAAGCCGCAGCTGACTGGAAAGCCGCAGCTTTCTGTCCTGTCCCACATCAAAGGATGGTATTTGAATGTCCCATGTATAATCCAACGGTATTGGATACCGACCCATTCACATTCCCTCCAGTATAATAATTGTTATCTATACCACTTGTAATTGCTTGGGCGGTTCATCTTTGCTTGCAAACATCCACCCATCCCTGAATTCCAGCATATTCGCACAAATCCTGGGTGCTCAATTGGATTGCAGAATTGCTGCTGCCGCATGCAGGAAAAACCGTGTCATATTGTTTCAGGGAAACATCGGCATAAACCGGTGTACCGTCCGGCAGTGCAAAGGGACAGACGCCGCCCACCTCATGCCCTGTAAAGCGAAGCACATCATCGGGAGGCAGCATGGAGGCTTTGCATCCAAATTCCGCCTTAAATTTGGGATTGTCAATTCGGACGTCTCCCGCGGCAATCAGCAGCAGGCAACCCTCCCCCGATTTGAAGCAAAGGGTTTTGGCGATTCTGCCGGGTTCCACTCCAAGCACCGCCGCCGCCAATTCCACAGTTGCGCTTGACTCATCAAATTCAAGTACATCTCCCCCGCGTCCCCATCGGTTCAAATAGTTCTTAACAGTTTCAACAGACATTGTTTTTTCTCCTTACCTAATATGCCGTAATACAGACAGATCAGAGCCCTATCCCTACATTTAGTCAATACCACCGGCTAATCCGGTGGCTTGCACAGCCCTATAAGGGGCTATTCTACTGCATCACTTGCCCTACCACACTTAAAAGAGTATCATTCCCTCTATTCGCTTCGATAGAATTTGAGTCTCATCATTTATCACAATCTACGGATTTTTTGTCGGTGTGACGTCCTTTGCAACCGCTGGCATGAGCGAAAAGAACGCATAGCTAAAGCTATTCCCTCCTCCGACATATCTACATCAGCATATCGATGCTGATGTGTTTATATGGTTTTGACACGTATAAGACGCGTCAAAACAGGCTAAAGCCATAATGAAAGGACGGGTGCTCCCGTCCTTTTGTCAGCGAATAGAGTCGACACCCATATATGGGCGCAATACCTCGGGCACAGTCACCGAACCGTCCACATTTTGATAGTTTTCAAGAATTGCGGCAACTGTACGGCCTACCGCTACACCCGAACCGTTAAGTGTGTGAACAAGCTGCGCTTTTTCCTTGACATCCTTCTTAAAGCGAATGGCAGCCCGTCTCGCCTGAAAATCTTCAAAGTTGGAACAGCTTGAAATTTCGACAAATCGATTATAAGACGGCATCCAAACCTCGATATCATAGGTTTTTGCGCTGGAAAAGCCAAGATCGCCGGTTGAAAGCGCAACAACTCGGTACGGAAGCCCCAGAAGCTGCAAAACCCGTTCGGCATCCCTTGTCAATCCCTCCAGCTCCTCATAGCTGTTTTCGGGTGACGCAAACTTGACCAGTTCAACCTTATTAAACTGGTGCTGACGGATCAACCCTCTTGTGTCCCGTCCGGCACTTCCGGCTTCGGCGCGAAAACAGGCGGAATAGGCACAATATTTTAAGGGCAGCTTGGTGCCGTCTACTATTTCATCCCGGTGCATATTTGTAACCGGCACTTCGGCGGTGGGAATCAGAAAATAGTCGACATTGGCGAGCCTAAAGGCATCCTCCTCAAATTTCGGAAGCTGACCGGTTCCTGTCATAGAAGCACGATTCACCATAAACGGCGGAAACACTTCGGTATACCCATTTTCGGCATGGGTATCCAGAAAAAAGCTGATGATGGAGCGTTCCAGTCTGGCACCCGCACCTTTATAAAAGTGGAAACGGGCGCCCGTAACCTTTGCTGCGGTTTCGGGATCCAGTATCCCCAAGCTTGCCCCAATATCCCAGTGGGGTTTGGGTTCAAAATCAAATTCTGTGGGCGTTTTAAACCGCCGCAATTCTACGTTTTGGCTGTCGTCCCTGCCCATCGGCACGGTTTCATGGGGAATGTTGGGCAGAGAAAGCATTTCACTTCTCTGTTCCGCCTCGAGTTCTCCGAGCCTTGCGTTCAGCGCCTTGACCTGTTCGGAAATGGCCTTCATGCGTGTCATGATTGGCTCTACGTCGCCGCCCTCCTTGCGGATGCGCGGAATCTCTTTGCTGGCGGCATTCTGTTCGGCTTTGAGTGCCTCGGTACCGCCTGTAATATCACGGCGTTCGGCATCGATGGCAATAATCCGATCGATTACGGTGTCCAAATCCTTGTTCCGGCTTCGCATCGCCTGTTTTACTTTATCAGGATTTGCACGGACCAGTTTAATGTCCAACATGTTGGATGTCTCCCTTTTAAATTAATTTTCAGGCGAAAGCTGGTTTGCAATCATTCGCAGATCATCCTGTGAATAAAATTCGATCTGAAGCGTGCCGCCCTTACTGCTTTCAGCAACTTTCACACGCCGGCCCAGATGCTCGGTGAGAGCAAGCTCCACTTCGTCATAAAAGCTGTTGCGTATATGCACCTTTTTTTCAGACTTCTTTGCATTGTTGGCTTGCTTGGCCCGTTTTTCAATATCCCGAACAGATAAGCCGTTTTTAACAACCGCCTGCACGGCTTCCATCTGCTCTTCTTGGGTGGAAAAAGAGAGAATGGCACGGGCGTGACCTGCTGAAATCTTTCCGCCTGCAACCATTTCGGTGATTGGCTGGGGCAGATTGAGAAGGCGAAGGGCATTGGCTACCGCCGGACGGGATTTATTGACCGCCTTTGCGGTTTCCTCCTGGGTAAGCCCATATTTATCCATAAGCGTTTTATATCCCAGCGCTTCTTCCATGGGGTTGAGATCCTCACGCTGCAGATTTTCAATCAATGCAAGCTCGGATGCCTGCTGATCGTCCATTTCACGAATCACGACCGGGACTTCGGTCAGCCCCGCCATTCTCGACGCCCGCCATCTGCGCTCTCCTGCCACCAGCTGATAGGATCCGTCGGTCATGGGCCTTACCAGCAGAGGCTGCAACACACCATGCTGGGCAATGGATTCAGACAGCTCTGCCAAGGATGCTTCATCAAATTGCTTGCGGGGCTGTGACCGATTGGGTTCAATCTCGGATATGCGCAGCGTTACGGTTTTTGAAGCGTCGTCTAATGAATTTTCTGCAAGCAAAGCGCCCAGTCCTTTGCCAAGCCCGCCTTTTTTAACTGCCATTTCGGCGCCTCCATTTCGTTTACTATCAAGTTATGTTCTTTTTTCAATTAGTTCCTTTGCCAGCTCATCATAAGCAACAGATCCTCGTGAGCCGGGATCATAATAGTTTATGGGCTTTCCAAAGCTGGGCGCCTCCGAAAGGCGAACATTTCTTGGAATTGCGGTTGAAAATACCTTTTTCGGGAAAAACCGCTTAACCTCGCTGACAACCTGCTGGGTTAGATTTAATCTTCCGTCATACATGGTGAGGAGAACCCCCTCGATATCCAGTGCCGAATTGTAGATTCTTTTTACCTGTCTTACGGTAGACATCAACTGTGATAACCCCTCAAGCGCATAATATTCACACTGAATTGGAACCAAAAGAGTGTCGGCGGCACATAAAGCGTTCAGTGTAAGCAAGCCGAGTGAGGGCGGACAATCAATCAAAATAAAATCATATTGATCCCGCAAAGGCGCCAGAGTTGCCGTCAGGCGGCTTTCCCTTCGGTTGACATCAACCATTTCAATCTCTGCACCTGCCAGCCGTATGCCAGCCGGAAGCAAATCAAGATTCCGAAAGGCTGTATGCTGCACCGCGTTTTGGGGCTGCGCATTTCCAATCAAAAGCTCATAGGTTGAAATCATACTTTCTTTCTTGCTGATGCCCAGCCCACTGGTGGCATTTCCCTGGGGATCAACGTCCACAAGCAGGCAGCGTTTTCCGCATGCCCCCAGTGCAGAAGTCAGATTAACGGTGGTCGTGGTTTTGCCGACTCCGCCCTTTTGATTGACAACCGCTATAATCTTTCCCATGTTTCGTCCTTGTCCTTTCCGGGTGTATATCCGAATATGATGACTGTAAAACCTTGTTATGCCGATTATTATACCATACATCGCAATGGTGGCGATAGACACCTTTGTGTGCTCTACACCATAAAGTATTAGACAACCGGAAAAAACGCGGTGCT
>DHOG01000119.1:0-1594 GCA_002410715.1 Ruminococcaceae bacterium UBA5396
TTATATTGTACCAAACAAAGAAAAGGATTATTTGCCATGAAAGCAGATAATCCTTTTTAAAGAGCAGTTATTCAATAGAAGCGAAGAAATCAGTTTCTTTTACAATTTGGATATTACAGCCCTTTTGATTAAACTCAATAGCTTTTTTAACCTTGGTGCCATAAGTGCCGTTTGAATATGCTTGGCATTCGCAATCGCCAATTAAGAGAATATCCGTTATCTTTTTAACAGATGAATCAACAAGTCCGTTTCTTTCAACAATATATTTTTCCACATCTGACTTTTGTCCGAATGAAAAATTTCCGCTCAAACAGATATGCTTCCCGTAAATATCATTGATCTGCTCCTTGAGTGTTTCAACAGGATTCAGCAACTCATTGATCGTTGAAGTAATGTAATCCGATTCCTCTTTGGTAATTATAGAATCAGCCAGAGCATTTTCAAGCATCACAATGACCTTATCAAAAGGATAGTGCCCTGAAAGGTAAATATTATCGTATAACCATTGTCGCAGTTTATTACACTCTTCTTCTGTTGCTTCTCCGTCGGCAATTATACCTTTCATTATGCCGTCCAAAATCTGCGTAGCCAAAGTTACAATGGAAGTTGAGACGGTATCAAGATACATTTTCAATACTCCCTGCAAGTCTGTAAGTTCGTCTGCGGTGACAACACCGTCTACAAGAATAATATCTATAGCTTCAATGGTGCTTTTAATTTCAACATGCGAATTGTATTTTAAATTATCATCGCGCCATTTCTTGATAAAGGCGGCTTCTTTTTCAGTAACGATTCTGTCTATTGAAAAGCCCCGTATTATTCCATAGAACTCGCTAATTGACTTGCGCATCGCCGGATCTGAAATGAAATCAATAAATTTCTCCGATTCATGAGGTATATATTTTTGAACATGAGAATCAACATCAACTGAATATGTATCAACCAAAGCCTTAAAAAGATCGGAGTTGGCACAGGCATCATCAAATGCATCATGCTCTGAATCAATATCAATATCGAAATACTTGCATAATGAGGACATACTATAATTTGGCACAGCATATCTGGGTACATACTCACGTGCCAAGTCTAATGTACAAATATAGTAAATTTCAGGAATGTCAATGCTATATCTTCTCAAAGATTTTACTAAAGCATCTAGATCCGCAGCGGCAACATTGTGACCGATAACAACCGAATTGATAAAATACTTTTCGATCCCTTCCCAAACGGCAGGAAACGTAGGCGAATCCTTTACTTTGTCAGAAGTGATGCCGTGAATTCGAATGCACATGTCGTCGAAATTATCATCTGGGTTTACATAGATGTTCATCTCAGGATAATGAGGTTCTCTCGTCAAATAATCTTCGCATACTAAACCCATTTGACAAATGGATTTGTTTTTCGAGTTGGCGTATTCAACATCAAAGTATGTTACCTTATCCATGGTTGCCTCCTTTTTGCTTTCATAAGAGTAAACAAGCCGCAAGACATCATATCTTGCGGCTTAAATTGTGCGGAAAATCCGCAATTTTTGGTCGGGATGACAGGATTCGAACCTGCGGCATCTTGGTCCCAAACCAAGCGCTCTACCAAA
>DHOG01000119.1:1746-1945 GCA_002410715.1 Ruminococcaceae bacterium UBA5396
TCTACCAAACTGAGCCACATCCCGGTGTATTTAATTTTTAGTTTTGCAAGTGGTCAAAATTGTGGTCAAATACTATTTTTACGTGAATTCTCGATTTCTGAAATGCCCTAAAAATGGCTTGAAATAAGGCTTTGTCGGGCTTTCCATTTTTCATCGGACAGGGTCGGGTTCACGCTCCCAAACCAAGCGCTCTACCAAA
>DHOG01000119.1:2133-8358 GCA_002410715.1 Ruminococcaceae bacterium UBA5396
CTACCAAACTGAGCCACATCCCGTGGTATTTAATTTTTCTTTCTGCAAGTGGTCAAAACTGTGGTCAAATGCTGTTTTTGCATGAATTTGTGATTTTAGAAATGCCCTGAAAATGGCTTGAAATAAGGCTTTATCGGACTTTAAATTTTTCATCGGACGAAGTCGGGTTCACGCTCCCAAACCAAGCGCTCTATCAGATTGAGCTACGCCTCGTAGTTTCAAATGCAGCTCAGTTTTCCGAGCCCCACCTGAATCATATTATTTTTGTCAGCGTTACGATTATAATACACAGTCGCCCTAGTGTCAAGGTAAGAAATTGTGCCGGTTCATCCCTTTTCTGTCCGGTTTTTGTCCTGCCGCTGTTTTAAAGCATTCTTGTCTCGTTGATGACAAGCTCAAAATCCATGCCCAGAAAGCCTGCCGCCGATTTGCACAACGTCATGCGGGTTAAAAAAATTGCAAAATAGTCCATAACCGGACAAATCGAGGTATCAATCTGCAATCTAAGCGAAACAATACCGGCGTCTTTCAAGACGTTCAGCGACGAATCCATAACCGCGTAGTTAACCCGGTCATGAATGTCGAATTCCTGCTTGTTTGCCCGTACACGGCTGCGGCGGACATCGCTTTTATCGGCAAGAATAAGCGCGGCGCACATAGGTGTGACCGCATTCGCCGTTCCCTCATCATGATTTCCGATGGCTGTCATGATTGCGATTGCCTCTTTTGTCTCGGATCCCATTGTGCGTAGCAGGTCAAAAGCCAGCAGCGCCCCCGACATGGCGTGATTGCTGCGATTGACGGCGTTTCCGATATCATGCATAAATCCCGCAATCTTTGCCAGTTCACAGGTGCGGACATCAAAGCCCATCGTCTCCAGAATGTCATAGGCTGACTTTGCCGTCAATTCCACATGGGCAAATCCGTGATCGGTGAAGCCGATCACCCCCAAAACATCGTTTCCGGCTTCAATCAGCGCACAGATTTCAGGATTCTTGCGTACACTTTCATAAGTAATCAATGCCATCTTCCTTCTTGGTCAATATATCTTTTATTGTATCCGTTTTTGGGGCAAGATGCAACTGCACACAAAATTATGGCTGATAACTCCGGTATGTACTCCCTCGGCACATTTCGTGCCACCTGCCTGAATGAGCGAAAGCTTTCCTCAACTAGACTTCGCCTGATTTGTTTTTTTGGAAAATAATCGGTTGGTACGTCATAAAAGTCGGATAGCTGAATAATGGTTTGCAATGAGGGCTCGATTTTGCCGCTTTCGTAATATGCATAGGTAGAATGATTTAAATTGAGTACTCTTGAAATATTGTTTTGTGTCATTAAATTTAATATGGTTCATACGATAACTACCCTTTGTATTTTTGTATATCATGCTCAATATATTGAGCATTGACAACAAATTAAGTATGGTAAACTGAATTTGGTGAACGTATATGATTAGCTATGATCCGTTTTATAATACCCTCTTAAAAAAAGGTGTTACAGAGTATCAGTTAATCTTCAAACAAGGTTTTTCAGCCAACACACTGCATCGAATCAAGCATGGCTATGCGATCAGCACAAAAACCATTGATGCACTCTGTTTTGTTTTGGACTGCCAAGTTGAGGATATCATTCAGCATATCAAGGAATAACTTTTCATGTTGGTGTTTCACGGGGGGTATGAATATCTTAACCCTCAGCGCCATAGGGATCATATCATTGTTTTGAGTAATCATCTGTATTTTGCCCCCTGCCGACAAGCAGGGGGATTTTCCTTTCCGCGCTGAACCACCACCCTAATAAAGATTGACAAATTTACTACAAACAGATTATAATATAAATTGGTTTATTAATATATAAATACTATATAATCACATCATAAAGATCAAAAGGCGGAATGCTCCGCTGGAAGGATGGGTTCAATGGGTTACACACTGGCACAAAAACTGATTCGCTCGCATTTGCTGAGCGGTGACATGACACCGGGCAGCGAAATTGGGCTTGGTATCGACCAGACGCTTACACAGGACGCAACGGGCACCATGGCATATCTTGAATTTGAGGCAATGGGCGTTCCCCGCGTAAAAACCGAGCTGTCTGTTGCTTATATTGATCATAACACCCTTCAAACCGGGTTTGAAAATGCGGACGACCATCGGTATATTCAATCGGTCTGTAAAAAACACGGCTTGTATTTTTCACGGCCGGGCAACGGCATTTGTCATCAGGTGCATCTGGAACGGTTCGGCATACCGGGCAAAACCCTGATTGGTTCGGACAGCCATACCCCTACCGGCGGCGGCATCGGTATGCTGGCGTTCGGTGCGGGCGGTCTTGATGTTGCGGTTGCAATGGGCGGCGGTCCGTACTATATCACCATGCCTAAAATTGTTTTTGTAAATCTGAAGGGTTCTTTGCAGCCGTGGGTTGCCGCAAAGGACATCATTCTTGAGGTGCTTCGCATCCTATCTGTCAAGGGCGGCGTCGGCAAAATTGTGGAGTACGGCGGCGAGGGTGTGAAATCCCTGAGCGTTCCCGAACGCGCCACCATCACCAACATGGGCGCCGAGCTGGGGGCTTCTACCTCTGTCTTTCCGTCTGATGAGGTTACCAAAGAATTTATGCGTGCCCAGGGTCGCCAAGATGACTGGGTGGAATTGCAGCCCGACGCGGATGCCGTTTATGATGAAGTGATCGAAATCGATCTGTCAGCCCTCCGTCCGCTTGCAGCCTGCCCTCATTCTCCCGACAACGTCAAAGCTGTCGAGGAAATTGGTGAAATTAAGGTGAACCAGTGCTGCATTGGTTCATGTACAAACTCCTCTTTATTTGATTTGCTCAAGGTTGCCGCAATACTTAAAGGCAAGACGGTTCATCCCGACGTAAGCGTGTCAATCGCTCCCGGCTCCAAGCAGGTTTTCAACATGCTTGCCAAAAACGGAGTACTTGCTGATTTGATTGCCGCCGGCGCGCGTATTCTGGAAAGTGCATGCGGTCCGTGTATCGGTATGGGACAGTCCCCCAATTCGGGCGGAGTGTCGCTGCGCACCTTTAACCGCAACTTTGAGGGCCGTTCAGGTACTGCCGACGCACAGGTATATCTGGTCAGCCCCGAAACTGCCGCCGCCTCGGCTTTAACAGGCGTCTTTACAGACCCGCGCACAATCGGAGACTTCCCGGAGATTAAGATGCCGGAAACATTCCTGATCTGCGACAACATGATCCTTCCGCCTGCGCCCGAATCAGAAATGGACGAGGTGGAAATTCTGCGCGGCCCGAACATCAAGCCTTTTCCCGCCACCTCTGCCCTGCCCGAAAGCATCGAGGCAAAGGTGCTGCTTAAGGTGGGGGATAACATCACCACCGATCATATCATGCCGGCAGGTGCCAAAATCCTGCCGCTACGTTCCAATATCCCCGCCATTTCGCAGCATTGCTTTGTCCGATGTGATGAGGAATTCCCTGCCCGCTGCAAGGCGGAGGGCAAGGGCATTATCATCGGCGGCTCCAACTATGGGCAGGGGAGCTCTCGTGAACACGCTGCGCTGGCGCCGTTATATCTTGGCATCAAGGCGGTTATCGTCAAGTCCTTTGCACGTATCCATGTCGCAAACCTCATCAATGCCGGCATTCTCCCCCTTACCTTTGAAAACGAGTCCGACTATGACCGTGTTTCGATGTGGGATGAGCTTTGCCTGCCTGATGTGCGCAATCGCCTGATGAATGGCCAACCGCTTCTGCTGCAAAACCGAACAACCGGCGAGACATTGCCGCTTGGCTCCAGCTTTTCAAAACGACAAACAGAAATTCTGCTTGCGGGCGGACTGCTTGATTATACACGTAATCAAACCAGGTAAAGACAAATAAAAATACAAGGAAGGGTAGAAATGGCTAAGGGTGAACATATTTCAATGTCGGTTGTACGTCGCCTCCCGCGTTATTATCGATTCCTGTATGATCTTAAGGAAAACGGCATTGTCCGTATTTCATCCAAAGAGCTGTCTCAGCGTATGGGACTGACTGCATCCCAGATCAGACAGGATCTCAACTGTTTCGGCGGGTTTGGTCAGCAGGGTTACGGTTATCTTGTTGAACAGCTATATAACGAAATCGGCCATATTCTTGGTATGGATGTTCTGACACCCACCATCCTGCTTGGTGCCGGCAATATGGGACGAGCCATTGCCAACCATATGCATTTTGAGCAGAGAGGTGTTAATCTGGTGGGTATTTTTGACGACTCCCCTCAAATCCTGGGACATAAAATACGGGGGATTGAGGTTTTGCCTACCGAGCGGATTGATGAGATCTGTCTGGAAAACAAGGTGGAGGAAGCAATTCTCTGTATACCCAAAGAAGCTGCCGCTTCCATGGTGGAGCGCCTGATTTCTCTGGGTGTGCGGGGGTTCTGGAACTTCAGCCATTATGACATCAGTCTCCACTATCCCGGTGTGCTGGTGGAAAACGTCCATCTTGGTGACAGTCTTATGACCTTGTCGTATAAACTGAACACAGAACGCCAATAGTCAATCATAGATTTCAGGTTTCCTGCTTGAAATAATTGTAATTATACTATAATATATTGTATTGGTATTGTTTTGTCAGGTTACAAACAAAGATAAATAAGGGGAAGGGTTTCTATGAATTATTTGAACAAAAAGACCATCGAGGATATTGATGTTAGCGGAAAAAGGGTTTTGGTGCGCTGTGATTTTAATGTCCCGCTGGCAGACGGTGCGATTTCCGATGACAAGCGAATCCGTGAATCTGTGCCGACCATCCAATATCTTGCCGATAATGGTGCTGCCGTAATTCTTTGTTCGCATCTCGGCCGTCCCAAGGACGAGGAGTCAAAAAAGAAATGCACATTGGCTCCGGTTGCACAGCGTTTGTCCGAGCTAATGGGCAAAGAGGTCAAGTTCACCACCGATATTATTGGTGACGAGGCGCATTCCATGGCCGCCGCCCTCAAACCCGGCGAGATCATGGTGATCGAAAATGTTCGTTTCTACAAGGAAGAGACCAAAAACGATCCCGAATTTGCAAAGGCGCTGGCATCCTTGGCAGACATTTTTGTAAATGATGCCTTCGGCACAGCTCACCGTGCACATGCTTCCACCGCAGGTGTCGCCAATTATCTGCCCGCTGTCTGTGGATATCTGATTCAAAAAGAAATTTCGGTGATGGGAGGCGCGCTTGCCGAGCCCAAACGCCCCTTTGTTGCCATTCTCGGCGGCGCAAAGGTTTCGGACAAGATCGGCGTCATCACAAATCTTCTGGACAAAGTGGACACCCTGATCGTCGGCGGCGGGATGGCCTACACCTTTATGAAAGCGCTCGGCTATTCCATCGGCTCCTCTCTCTGTGAAGAGGAAAAGGTTAGCCTGGCTTCGGAACTGATGGCCCGGGCAAAGGAAAAGAACGTGCGCTTTCTGCTTCCGTTGGACACCGTCGTGGCCGACGAATACGACAAGGACGCGCAGTACAAGACCGTGCCCTCCGATCAAATTCCGGACGGCTGGATGGGGCTTGACATCGGTGAAAAGACCCGCAAAAAGTTTGCGGAAGCGATTCAGAATTCCGGCACCGTCGTGTGGAACGGGCCGATGGGCGTCAGCGAATGGAAAAACTTTGCGGGCGGCACGATTGCGGTCGCCGAGGCGGTTGCGCAGAGTGGAGCCATCTCGATCATCGGAGGCGGCGACTCGGCCGCAGCGATCGAAAAGCTGGGCTTTGCGGACAAAATGACTCATATTTCCACCGGCGGCGGCGCATCTCTCGAGTTTCTGGAAGGAAAGGAACTGCCCGGGATCGCCTGCCTGAACGATAAATAAGCCGGAAAAAGGCGGCCGGCGCCGCCTTTTTCTTTTTCTCGAATCATTTGATACATCAGGAGGTTTCAGCCATGAATCAAAAGCTTAGAAAAACCGTGATCGCCGGAAACTGGAAGATGAACAAGGACCCGGAGGAAGCCGGAAAGCTGGTCAGGGCCATCCTTCCCCATGTGCAGGGAGCCGGATGCGAAGTCATTGTCTGTGTGCCGTACGTCGATCTGTTTCCTGTTCTGGAAGCCGCAAAGGGCTCTTCCCTCGGCGTTGGTGCGCAGAACTGCCACTGGGCCCCGTCCGGGGCATTTACCGGGGAGGTTTCCGCCCCGATGCTCGCCTCCATGGGCGTGCAGTATGTCATTCTCGGCCACAGCGAACGCCGCACTTATTTCGGCGA